>CANONE010000040.1 GCA_947567585.1 uncultured Clostridia bacterium
GACGGGCCATAGACTGGGCCTGCTTGGCGGTGGTGTACTCCCTGAAATCGCAGAGCATGTCGATGCCCGGCAGGCCGAACTCCGGGTAGCAGCGCATGGCGTCCCCCACGGCCTGGGTCTGGCTCTCCAGGGTGGGCTCGCCCATCAGGTGGCCGGTGAGCAGCAGATTGTTCTCCCGGCACCATTGACCTATCTGCTTACAGTAGCTCTCCAAGAACCGGTCGGTGACCAGATTCTGATACCGCCAGCGCGCCCGGGAAAGCCTGCCCCCGGGCAGTTCCCAAATGAGCTCGGGCAGCACGTCCAGCAGGTCTTCCTGATAGCGGGCCCGGTACAGCTCCGGCAGGCAGTCTGTCCAGGAGAGGAACAGGTCTTTTTGCTGGGCGGCGAAGTCCAGGGCTTGCTTGGGCGCGAACTGGGGCTCGTCGGTGAAGATGCCCGGGGCTGCGCCGCCGAAGTCCCCTCCCACCCATTTTTTGTATGTCTCGTGGGTAGTCTCGATAAACTCGCGGATGGCCTGGGGGTTCAGGGTGTCCACATATGCCTGGTCGTTGAACCAGGGGTCGGCGGTGGCGTGCTCCATGTAGGCGTACCACTTTGCGCCCCGGGTGCTGTCGGCCTCCCCAATGCGCCTATACTCCGCCAGACAGCCGTCCCCATCCAGCACAATGTCATAGACCGCAAGCAGCTCCCCATTATCCTGACGGACGCTGTTCTGGCCCCGGCCCGGCTCGGGCCCTTTCGCCTGATGGGGGCGCTCTGGGGCGTAGGGTTCGGCGGTGAAAAGCAGGGTTTTCCGGGCATTTTCAGGTCTGTTTCGGGTGACCTTCCCGCCCGCCGAACCCGAGGGCCAGCGGTCCTCGTCATAGAGCCAAGCCAGCATACCCTCCTTGCGGGCCTCGTCCACACAGGCCCGGATGTGCTCCATGAACGGTGGCTCCAGATAGGGCGCGTCCAGGCCGGTGCGCATGTGCATGTGGAAGCCGCCCAGGCCCATCTTCTTGAATATGGCGATCTGTTCCAGGAGCTCCTCCCGGTTTAACTCTCCGTTCCAGGCCCAGAAGGGCGTGCCACGGTACTCGCTGGTGGGGCTGCGGAACAGCTCCGGCGCGAGAGCTTTTTCCTTTGACTTTGGGTACAGCATACTAATCACATCCTCTCTTTCAGCAGCGCAAAACCGGCCTTCGCGTCCTCCTCGAAGTGCTCACAGCCCGCCTCGATACTCACCCGGCCCTGGTAACCCGCCGTTTTCAGTACCGCGAACATCTCAGCGTATTCGCCCCGCCGGTCTGCCGGATCACCATGTTTTGGATAAGTCCGTCCCTCCGGGCAGGCGATGTGCACATGCCAAAGAAGGTCCCCCGCATCGGCAAGCGCTGTAAGCGGCTCGCCCTCGCAGTGCATATGGTAGGTGTCGCCCAGCACGCCCACGTGGGGCAGGTCCAGCAGCGCCGCCAGCTCCACCGCCTCGCCCACCCGGTTCAGGATGTTGCATTCCTCCCGGCGCAGGGGCTCGATGGCGATGCGCAGGCCGTGTTCACCGGCAAGGCGGTCCGCCAGCGTCAGGTAATCCCGGAGCTGCCGCCAGGCCCTGGCCCAGGAGAAACCCTTCGGCACCCGCCGACTGCCCCCGGAGCCAAAGACGATGACCTGCGCCCCTAGCTGCTCAGCACGGGCAAAGGCGGTGGAGAGGTAGCTCTCTGCCCGGGCAAGGTCTGCCGCCCCGCCCACCACCGACAGGTCCCCCGGAAGCATACCGTTCATGGCCTCGCAGCGCAGGCCGGACCCCGTCAGGCTCTCTGCGGCATGACAAAATTCCTCCTCCGGCATGGCGGCTACCGCTGAAAGGCCGGTCTCTATGTAATCGTAGCCCAGCCGGGCCAAAACCCCGGCGTTATCCAGGGACGTGCAGACTCCTAATTTCATTTTATTCACACTTTCCGGCTTAGGCCGTTTATTATTTAGGGGAAGTTCCCCGCTAGAGATATTATATCATTTTCCATAAAAATTGTATATATGGAACCGTGTCAGCGGTCACTGAAAACCGCTGGTAAAATTGCGTGGGAACTGGTATAATTATTTCAAATCATCCTACATACCGGGAGCACCTGGTGGAGATGGTCATGAACTGGAGCAGCCGCCCCCAGGTGCAGAGCGGTCAGTGGCCCCGCACGTTGGAGGAATGCTTCGGCATACCTGCCCGGTTATCCCCTGAGCCGCCATGACGCAGAGAAGCTGGTAGACTATTTCATCACCGAGTACGCCCCCTCTCGAGACAGCCACAACCATCTTGAGGCGTTCGAGGGCTTTATCTTCACCGGGCGGAGTACCTGACCATGTTCAGCGGGACGGGCCGGGAGCTGGAGATATTCAACGTGTTCGAGGAGGGGAAGAACGCCCCCTACGGGACGCGGAGACCGGGGAGGTCCTTTTCGGCGAGTATTTCGAGGGTGACCTGGGCCGGTGCATGATTGGGGATATCGCCCACGATGTGTGGGGATTGCAGGTTTGGGTCAACGATGTGTTCCACTGCAAGGGACGGCGGCTGGATATGCCCGTGCCCTCCACCAGCACCGAGGACGCGCCCCACAAGCTGTTCACCCTGATGCACGACCCACAGTACCGCTGCGGTATTGCCTGGCAAAACAGCTGCTATAATCAGACGGTATATCCGTCCTTCTATTATGCCGGAGAGCTTCGGCGTAATACTAGCGATCGAGCCGGTGGTGCGCCACGCAATCTGGGGGCCGGAGGTCTGCCGGAAAGTTTTGGACGCAGCGGGCAGCCCCAATCTCCAGGTGATATTCGACCCGGTCAATCTGCTGCTTCAGCCCCTCTACCGTGGTGTCTTTGCCGATATGCACATACTCGATCCCCATGATATCCGCCCAGTCCTCCAACATCTGAGCGGTAGCGTCAAAGCTCAGCACCGTATGGTGCGCCCCGCCCGCCATGATCCACAGCTTCGCGCCGGTGCACAGGTCTGGGTAGGCTTTCCACATGACCCTTGCTACCGGCAGGTTGGGCATATCCATGATGGGCTTCACCGCCTCGATAGCTTTGACCTGTTCTTCGTTGACGGCGGTGTCGTAATAATCATAGCTGTTCCACCCCATGGGCGGGGTGGGCGCAAAGGTGTTTTTGTTCATTGTATGCGACCTTTCCTATCCGCAAATTTTACCATTTCCCCCAGGGGCAGACCTGGCGCAGCTTTGCCGCCCGGACCTCCGCAAAGCACCCGCACTGGGCGCACACGCCGTTTTTCAGGTCGTCGCAGTTTTTGCAGAGGGCCAGCCTGCGGTCGTATTCCTCGGGTGGGGCCTTCTGCTCCAGGGGGACATTATCTATAATGTCGCCGCAGGCCCTGCCGTTGATGCTCAGGTTGGAGATGGCAAATTCCGAGCTGCCCGCGCAAATCGTTACCGGCCCTTCAATGGGTTCCGGCATGGGGGCTTTAGGCTTCGGCAGGCCGCCCAGGGGCAGTAGCGCGTCCCCCTGGTAGTTCATGAACAGCTTTTGCACATAGTAGCTGGGGGTGCCATAGGCCCGGTGGTTGTCGAAGAAAATCATGTCCGGCTTCCAGTTGGTGTAGTCCACATTGCAGAGCATGGGCGCGTAACAGGCCAGCCCCACCGCCGGGGCCTTCTCCAAGCCAATCATATATGCCGCCTCGGCAAGGGCGTTCCCCCAGGCATTGCCCTGGGTGGCGTACTCGCCCAGGAAAACCTTTGGCCCGCTGGGGTCGAAACCGTCGTAGCGGTGGGCGTTGGCAAGGAACCACTCCGGGGACTGGTAGTAGTGCTCGTCCACCAGGTCCACGCCCAGCCTGCGGGCGCAGTCCCAGCCCCGCTCATACTCGCCGCCCGCCGCGAAGGGCCCGCTGGTGCCAATGATCTTCACCTCCGGGTGCTTCTCCCGCACGGCCTTGAAAATAATCTCAAACCGGTCGAAGAACCCCTGCCCCACCTCCTCGTTGCCGATGGCCAGGTACTCCAAGCCAAAGGGCTCCGGGTGGCCCAGCCGCGCCCGCTCGCCGCCCCAGACCGTGTCCGGGCCGCCGTTGGCGAACTCGATCAGGTCCAGCGCGTCATCGATCCAGGGCTGAAGCTCGTTAAGAGGAGCGCCCCGGTCGTGGTGGGGGCCCCAGGCCCCGGGCAGCACAGGCAGGGGCTTTGCGCCTATGTCCTCGCAGAACTGGAAATACTCGTAGTATACCCCAGGTTCCGCACACCGCCGCCGGTACCGGCTTTGGCGACCTCTAAAACAAGATAATGCGGGTTCTTCGTATTCAGGGGCGTGTGGCTCTCCACATGACAATTTGCTGTGCTTGACCCTCGCTGAACGGTCTCCCAGGCGGTGGGGGCGTGATACTTTGGGCTGTCGATGGGGTCGAACTCAAAGGAGCGGTTCTGCACCAGCTCGCCGTACAAGCCGCCGTCCGCGGCATGGTTCAAATCCTCGAAGAAGATGCCGAACAGGTCACCCTGCTCTTTCGTGGGCTCGCGGCCCACCTTCAATTTTAGCTTCATGGGCAGTTTCCTTTCAAAAAATGTAGACGGGGACGGGGGAGCGCCCCTTTCCCCGTCTATGGGTATTCTATAATTAAGCAAGAAAAAACGCAATACTTTTATCCCTTCACAGACCCCAGCATCACGCCCTGGACAAAATACTTCTGGGCGAAGGGGTAAATGATAATCATGGGGATGGCCGACATGACCATCGCCGCCAATTCGATGGTCTTGGCGTTGACGATAGCGTTGTTGTTTTGTGAGAACAGCTCGGAGATATTTGCGCTGGAGGCCATCGCCGAGGCGGTAAGCTGGTCGGTGGCGTTGTAGCTCTGCACCAGCTCCAGGATGTAGTACTGCAGGGTTTTCAGCTCCGGGCTCTGGGTGTAGTAAAGGGTGGTGGAGTAATCGTTCCACACGCCCACGGCGGTGAACACGCAAAGCGCTGCCAGCACGGGCTTCGAGAGGGGCATGACGATCTTCCAGTAGATGGTGAACTCGCTGGCTCCGTCCAGCTTGGCGGACTCAAACAGCGCCTCGGGCAGGGCCTTAAAGTTGGTGTTGTAGATGATCACGTTATAGTAGCCGCCGAACAGGCTGGGGATAATGTAGATCCAGAAGTTATCATAGAGCCCCAGGGTGCTTATCAGCAGGAAGAAGGGAATTACGCCGCCGGAGAAGTACATGCTCACCAGGCCCAGGGCAGAGTAGAACTTCTTGCCCCGCAGGTAGGTGCGGGAGTAGGCGTAGGCGAACATGGAGGTGATGACGGTGGAGGCCACGGTCACGATAACAGTCCGCAGGGCGGTAATGCCCAGCGCCCGCAGGATGGAGGAGTCGCTGAGCACGGTGCGCCAGCTCTCCATAGTGAACTCAGCCGGGAGGAAGATGGAGAACCCACGCTGGATGGCGTAGCCGGTGTTCATGGAATTGATGATGGCGTAATAGAAGGGATAGAGGGACACCAGAATCAAAATCGCCATGATAACGGTGCTGATGACGTGGAATATCCTCTCCCCCATAGATTTGCTCTGTACCATATATGTTCTCCTTTCCCTTAGAACAGGCTGGAATCCGTCAGCTTGCCGGAGACGAAGTTGGCCCCGAACAGCAGCAGGATAGCCAGCACGGACTTCATCAGCGAGGCGGCGGTGCCGATGCCGAAGTGGAACTGCTTGAGGCCGATGTTGTACACATAGGTGTCGATCACCTGGCTGGCCTCCATGTTCAGCACGTTCTGGAACACGTATATCTGGGTGAAGTTGTTGTTGAGCATGCCCGCCACGGCGAAGATGATCATGATCATCATGGTGGGCATAATTCCCGGCACGGTAACGTTCATAATTCGCTGCCAGCGGCTGGCCCCGTCGATGGTGGCTGCCTCATATAGGGTGGGGTCAATGCCCGCGATGGCGGCAAGGTACAGGATAGCCCCCCAGCCCAGGTCTTTGAGAAGGCCGGTGACAATGGCCACGCCCCAGAAGTATTTGGCGTCCGCCAGGAACAGGATGGGCTCGTCAACGATGTGCAGCGCTGCTTGGTAGCGTCATTCAGGCCCCAAATTTCCCGGTTATCCAGAGACTTGATGTGGCTGGGAAAGGAGTACCAGCCACCGTTGATGATCTTGGAGTCGGGCACATAGGTCTTGAAAAGCTCATCCATATCCCATACCAAACCAGCGTCTACAAGATCCTTAATGCGGGTGCCGTTGGTGATGGTGATAAGGTCGGGCAGGTTGCCGTCCACCATCATCAGGTTCAGCTTAGTGTCCGCGTCCTGGGCCGGGGTGTTGGCGGGGACGGTCACGCCATGCTGCCCCCAGGGAAGTCCCTAGAAATGGGAGCAGTAATTCTGCCAGAGCATTTTGTACCATTTTCAGCGTTTGCCTCCTGCTTTACGTTTGGGTGCTGTGTTCATTATGCGCCATTGTCAGTTTGAAATACTCCCGTCAGCCATCTGCCGGAATCGTCTTGACCCCAAAGCAAAAATACAGAATATGGAATACCCACACGCACCCCAGCACAACACGCCCCACCGGCACGGCGTGCATCATCACAAAGCCGATGGACATGAGAAGGGTAACTGTCACCATAATGCGCACCTTGGTCTTTTTCGTCATGCCCTTGCCCTGGACGAAGCTCTCCAGGTTCTCTTTATAGAGCTTCGTCCCCTTGAACCATTTATCCAAGCGTTCCGAGCTGCGGGCAAAGCAGAACGCCGCCAGCAGCAGGAAGGGAAATGCGGGCATCAAGGGCAGTACGGCCCCCACCGCACCCAGCCCCACGCCAACACATCCTAAAACTATGTAACCGATTTTCCGGATTCTCATGCCTGCTCCTCCAATCTCCGTCTCTCTTTTCTGGTTTCTATGACGTGCCGCACCGCCTGCACCGGGCAGACAAGGAGCATCCTGGGCCCGGAAAAGCGCATCACCGCCCGGATCTTCTCCCGCATCTCTGGCTTGTAGCAGTGTACCCGGCAGTTGGAGCAGAAGGTCTTTGTCTCCATGAACGGGCAGTGGTCGCTGCGCTGTCGGGCGTATTCGGCCAGGGCCGCGCACTCCGGGCAGAGTCCCTTGGTGTGGTGGTTTTTCCGGCAGTAAAGGGCAATCATCTTGGCCACCATCGCCTTTTCCCGCTCCCGCTTTGTGTTCGTGTCCATCAGCTCAGCCTCCCATTCTCCACCGAGTACACCTGGTCTGCTATGCGCATGGTGCTCTGCCGGTGGGACACCAACACCACGGTCTTGCCGCCCCCCTCCTGGCCCAGGGAGCGGAGGATCACCGCCTCGTTCAAGCTGTCCAGGTTGCTGGTGGGTTCGTCCAGAAGCATCAGCGGCGCGTCGTGTAGAAAGGCTCTCGCCAGCCCCAGCCGCTGGCGCTCCCCGCCGGAGAGGGTGTCCCCCAGTTCGCCCACGGGGGTGTCATAGCCCTTGGGCAAGGTCATGATGAAGTCATGGACAGCGGCCTTTTTGCAGGCGGCGATGATTTCCTCGTCCGTGGCGTCCAGCTTAGCAACGCGCAGATTGTTCCGTATGCTGTCATGGAATAGGTGAGTCTCCTGGGTGACAAAGCTCTCCATGTTCCGCAGGTTTTGGGTGTTGATCTCCCCCACGTCCCGGCCCGACACCAGCACCTGCCCCGGCCCGGCCTGCCAAAAACGCATTAAGAGTTTTAAGAAGGTGGACTTGCCGCTGCCGCTTCTGCCCACGATGCCGGCAACTTGACCCTTGGGAATATCCAGAGTCAACCCACTGAGAACCTCCTCGCCGCCATAAGAAAAGCTGAGATTTTCCGCCGCCGCGCCAGTGAACTCTGTCTGAGACTTGCCGCTGACCTCCTCCACCAAAGGCGCTTCTTCCAGAATATCCAGCACCCGGTTCCCGGCGGCAAAGGTGCTCTGCAAGGTGCTGCCCAGGTTTGCCAGGGCCACGCATGGGCCGAAACTGCTCATCAGGGCGACGGTTGGGATAAGCACCCCGGCGAAGCCCACCTGCCCCCGGCTGTACAGTACCGCCGAAGTAAAGAGCATCGCCAAATCCAGCAGGAGGATCACTGTATTTGTGACCGCCATGCTGCACCCGGCCTTGTGCTTCATTCTGGATTCACTCTCCGCTAGGGCATCAGTGCGGGCATTCATTTGGGCAAGACGGGTTTCTCCCTGCCCATACTGGATGGTCTCGTCCAGCCCCCGCAGACTGTCCAGCACAAAGGCGCTCAGCTCCCCGGACTCCCGCCGGAATATGGCCCCGTCTTCCCCACTCAGGCGGGAAGTCACCAGTGGCACAGCCACCCCCACCACGGCATAAGCGAACAGGGCCAGCAGCCCCAGCACCCAGTGGTAGCTGCTGATAAACAGGCACATCACCGCCGTGAACAGCCCGGCAATCGCCGCCGGGGAGATGGTGTGGGCGTAGAACACCTCCAGCAGTTCGATGTCCGAGGTGATGACCGAGATCAGGTCGCCCCGATCCCGGCCCTCCAGCTTGGCGGGGCACAGGCGCCGCAGGGCCCGGAACACCCGGTCTCTTATGAGCGCCAGCAGCTTGAAGGCGATAAAGTGGTTGCACGCCTGCTCGGCGTAGCGTAAAATACCCCGCAGCAAGGCGAACACGCCCACAGAAATGAAAATGGTTGTCAGGCTAAATGGTGTTTCAAGCTGTAATAGATCCAGCACCGCGTACCCGCCGAAAATGGTGATAAACGCCGCGCACAGGTGCCCTGCAAGGCCCATCATGATTGCCAGCGTCATGAACCCGGCTAAAGGCCGCACCAGCCCCACCAGCTTCCGCATGACCTTGAACCCGCTCCGTCTCATTTTGAACCCTCCCTGCCATAGTTTTCCAAGGACTGCTGGGCCTCCCACAGGGCGGCGTAAGCGCCCTGCTTTTCCAGCAGTTCCTGATGTATACCATGTTCGACAACACGGCCCTTTTCCATTACATATATGTTGTCCGCACCGGTCACATTGGCTAGCCGGTGGGAGATAAGCAGTACGGTTTTCGTCTCTGCCAGGGCGTGTATCTCGGACATGATGTCGTTCTCGCTCTCCACGTCGATGTTGGAGGTGGCCTCGTCAAAGATGTACACCGGGCTGTTGTGGAGTAGTGCCCGGGCCAGTGCCAGCCTCTGCCGCTGGCCCCCGGAGAGGTTTGCGCCCTGCTCCGTAAGTAGTGTGTCTAAGCCCTTCTCCTGCCGGAGGAAGCCGTCTAGCTTCACCTTTTTCAGCGCCGACCAGAGTTCATCGTCCGCAGCGTCGGACCTGCCCATTTGCAGGTTCTCCCGCACGGTGCCCTTGAATAGGTAACTCTGGTGGCTGATATAGGTGACGTGCGCCATCAGGCTGCCCTCGGCAATGTCCGCCAGCTCCACGCCGCCGATTTGGATGGAGCCGGTATAACCCCGGTTCCGGCCCATAAACAGCCCGGCAATAGTGCTCTTGCCGCAGCCGGATTCCCCAACGATAGCAGTAAAGCCGCCTTTAGGCACGACTAACTCAATGGCATGAAGAATTGGACGGTCAGACTCGTAGGCAAATCCCAGGTCAGTGCAGGTGATGGAGCAGTTTTCTGGAAAAGGAGCTGTTCCCTGCTCCGGTTCGGGCAAGTCCAGAAGGCGAAATATCTTCTCGCTGGCAGCCATGCCGTTCATGGCGATGTGGAAAAAGCTGCCCAGCTGGCGCATGGGGATGAAAAAATCGGCGGACAGGAGAATGATGAGCAGGCATCCGGCTAAGTCCACCCGCCCGGCCCGGTACTGGGTCACGGACAGGATTACCCCCAGGGCCGCGCCGCCGTAGGCGATCAGGTCCATGATGGTGATGGAGTTCAGCTGCATAGTCAGCACCTTCATGGTGATTTTGCGGAATTTCTCCGCCTCCCGGTTCATTTCCTTCTGCTTGAAGCCGTCAGACTGGTAAATCTTCAAGGTGGTCAGGCCCTGGAGGTTCTCCAGGAAGGTGTCCCCGAGAGCCGTGTACTGGCCCCAGTATTTGGCAAGCAGCTTTTTGGCCCAGGTCTGCACGGCGGCAATGGCTATGGGGATCAGCGGCACGCACACCAGCAGCACCACCGCCGAGGGCAGGTTCACCGTGCACAGGTAAGCGAACAGGGTCAGCGGGGCCAGCATGGCATAGAAGAATTGAGGCAGATACGCGCCGAAATAGGTTTCCAGCTGGTCAACCCCCTCCACCGCCACCTGAACCACCTCGGCGGTGCTGGCGCTCTGGCGGTAGCCAGCCCCCAGGCGCAGAAGCTTGCGGTAGATAAGCTCCCGTAAGGCGCGCTTGACGGCTTTTGACGAGAGATAACCCATGCGGCTGGCCCCCACCGTGCAGGCGAAGCGAAGGCCAAGCGCTCCTGCCGCAACCATTGCTGTCAGGCGCACTTGGCTGGTCTTGCCCAGAGCCAAACACGCCAAAAAGGCCGTTATGGCGGTCATCATGGCAATATTTGCCAACAGGGAGAGCCACTGCAGCACAACATTCCCCGCCACATACTTTTTGCTTTCTCGGACTGTGCCGATCAGCCGCTTGTTGATCATCATATCCATACACGCTCCTTGCTTGCCAAAGGAGTTAATTGCGGCTAACTCGCTTGGCCAAAATTGCGCCCGCTTGAAATTAGTGGGCACTAACCAACGCTAATTTTACAATAAATCTGGAAATTTGTCAACCTGGCTCGATACTTTTTTCTTCATTAATTTGCCAAATTTTATAAAGGCACCTTGACAAATGGTGGAAGCGAGTGTATAATATCAAGGTACCTAATAATAGATTGAGAGGAGCTCATGGAATGAGACACGAAGAAAATCGAGCACAGCACATCGCCCAGCGTAAGGCCCGCTATGAACAGGAGGACATCAACGGCAAGCTGCTCATGAACCTGCGGGACACCGGCCATATTATGCGCGGCCTATCCGAGGGCCGGGGCAGCCAAAAACGCATTTTGACTATACTAGCTGAGACAGGCACTATCACCCAGCGGGAGCTCACGGAGCGCTTGGGCATCCAGCCCGGCTCCGCCAGCGAGGTGATAGCCAAGCTGGAAAACGCGGGACTGCTCACCCGCGTGGAGAGCGGGGCCGACCGGCGCACGGTAGACGTCAGCCTTACCGAGGCAGGTATGCGGCAGGCGGAGGAAGCAAAGCACCAGCAGGCCCAGCGGCGGGGGGAGATGTTCTCCGCCCTCACGGAGGGGGAGCGGGGTCAACTGTTGGGGCTTTTGGAGAAGCTGAACGCCGACTGGGAGAACCGTTACCAGGAAGATCGGGAGCACCGCCACGGCCCCCATGACCGGCACGGACGCCGCGCCCCTCACGGTAATCAGGAAGGATGGGATAGGGCCCATCCCCACTGCGACCACGACTGCGCAAACTGCGCCCATCCCTGCGGCAAAAGGAAAATCGGTTTAGAATAATTCCACCCAATTTCCTATGGGATTCCACCCGGATTCCAAAATCAAGGCGTATTCTATAGTAACCGTAAGGGCAGCACGTCAGCTTACGGAAAACTAAGTAAAGCAGGTACAGCAACATGAAAAAGATCATCACAAGAGCAGCGGCGTCCATTATGGCGGCGGCAGTTTTAACGGCAGGCGGGGTGTCCGCTATGGCGTCGGAGGACAGTTACAGCTACCAGTCCGGCAGGCAACAGTATGAGAGCCGCCACCAGATTTTCACCGAGGCGGCCCAGCAGACCGGCGACAGCGCCCGAGAGGCTTTCCTTGCCGCCAACGGCATTGACGGGAACAGCCCCAACAGCGACAGCCCCCGGCTGGACGCGGAGAAGCTGGCTGAGGCTGGCGTGATCGGCCAGGAAACGGCGGAGAAGATCGCCCAGTACGCTTCGGAGAAGCAGGCTGACCGCCACAGCGGTTACGCCAGGAAGTCGTCCATGACGTCGGAGGAGCGCCACAGCTTCTATGACGGCATGAAGTCCCAGGACGGTGACCCTGTAGATGAACTTCTGGCGGCGGGCGTCATCACCCAGGAGCAGGCGGACGCTATCCAGGCGTATCGCAATTAGACCCATCCAGCGGCAAGGGGCGGCGTTTGCGGCCTCTTGCCTTTCTGGGCTTGCTATTCTCCCTCGTTTCTGCTATAAACTGTGTCCCACAAGAAAAGGGGGCCTATCTATGGCTAAAATCCTAATTGTAGACGATGAGCCGGACATCCACCAGCTGATACAGCGCTTTGCGGAGCACGAGGGCCACGAGACCCTGTGCGCTTCCAGCGGTGAGGAGGCTGTGGCCCTGTGCCGGGAGCGGGATTTCGATGTTATTATAATGGACATCATGATGCCCGGCATGGACGGTTTTGCCGCCAGCCGGGAGATACGCCGGGAAAAGGACATCCCTATTTTGATGCTCTCTGCCCGGGGGCAGGAGTATGACAAGCTCAAGGGGTTTGAGGTGGGGGTGGACGATTATGTGGTGAAGCCCTTCTCCGCCCGGGAGCTGATGGCCGGGTGAACGTGATCGTCAACCGGCATAAGGCCCAGAGCCAGCCCAAAAGCGAAATTGTCTGGCGGGGGCTGCGCATAGATTTGCTGGGCCGGTGCGTATTCGTGGACGGCGTAAAGACCGAGCTCACCGCGAAAGAGTACGGCATCCTGGCGTATCTTGCGGAGAATAAAGGCATTGCCCTGACCCGGGGGCAGATTTTGGACGCGGTGTGGGGCTATGACGCCATCGGCGACGACCGCACGGTAGACTGGCAGATAAAACTGCTGCGGGGCAAGCTGGGGGATTACCGGGGCTGCATCGTCACCCTGCGGGGAATGGGGTATAAATTTGAAACAGCGGACGAATAGCTTTGGGAGAAAACTTTGGCTCTGCTTTATCGTGTTCGCCGCCCTGATTTTGGGAGCGCTATGGCTCTTGCAGACCGTGTTTTTGCAGAGCTTTTACGACGGCATGGCAATCCGCAATACCCAGCGGCTGGCGGAAGAAATTGTGGGGCAGGTAGACAGTGATGATTTTGAGAAGCGCTTAGACGCCTGGGCCTCGGAGGGCTCCATGCTGATTTTTCTCACCGACCGGGAGGGCGGCATCCTCTACAGCACCGACGAGCACAGCGCCGTCTATCAGAAGAAAGACGCGGGGCGCTCCGGCGGCTCCAACCCCTACCGGGAGCAGGAGGGGCTGAGTTGGCAGGAGGGCGCGCGGCACAATCTGCCCTCAGACTACCCCGGTTTTCTGAAGTGTTTGGAGGAAAGCTCCACAGGCCAAGTAGGCTATAAGAGCGCGGACGGCAATGCATATATTTATGGGCAAGTTTTACCGGAATCTTCCCGCTTTGGGCAGGCTGTGCTGTACATGAGCACGCCCCTGGGCGGGGCCGGGGCGGCGGTAGGCATTCTGCGTGTGCAGCTGCTTTGGGTGACTTTAGCGTCCCTGGCCCTGGCCTCGGTGCTGGCGTGGCTGGTGGCCCGGCAGTTTGCCCGGCCCGTGGCGGCTATCACCCGTCAGGCAAGAAATCTGCCGGACGGAAATACAGAAGCCCCTTACGAAGCGGGCTTCTGTAAGGAGCTTGACGAAGTCTCCCAGGCATTGGCAGAAACTGCCGAGACTCTCCACAAGCTGGAAAACGCCCGGCGGGAGCTGCTGGCCAACGTCTCCCACGATTTGCGCACGCCGCTCACCATGATAAAGGGCTACGCGGAGATGGTGCGGGAGATTTCCTGGAGCGATGAGGAAAGGCGGGAGCAGGACTTGGGCATCATCATGCGGGAGACGGACAGGCTCACAGCTCTGGTGAACGACATTCTGGGGTATTCCGCCGCCCAATCCCAGGAGCCGGAACTGACGCGGGTTGATTTAAGCAGGCTGGCGAAGGAGGCCGTGGAGCAGTTTGCGCCCCTGGCCCAGCAGAAGGGGTTGAAAATTGCGGGTGATATTGCGCCGGGAGCGCAGGTTCTGGCAGACGAAAAGCATATGAGCCGGGTACTGTGCAATCTCCTGGACAATGGCTTGCGTTATGCCCAAAATCAGCTGACCGTGCAGGTGAAAGCCCAAGAGGGTGCCGTCCATGTAGAGGTTCGGGACGACGGCCCGGGCATCCCACCAGAGGAACTGCCGCTGGTCTGGGAGCGGTATTTTACCTCGAAGCAGCGCGGTGGGCACGGGAGTTCCGGGCTGGGCCTGGCCATCACCAAGGAGCTTTTAACGGCGCAAAAAGCCCGATTTGGCGTGAGCAGCCAGGTAGGGGATGGGACGGCCTTTTGGTTTGAGATATCGCAAGTAAAATAAAACGCCACAAGGGGCTGAAAAATGTGAAGGTGTTTTTGCCAGCGCTATTGCTTGTCCTGGCTCTCGTTGGAGCAGCAGTTGTATTGTTGTCGCTCCAGTTGATGATAAACAGCATTCCTTATGCTGAATGGGTCAGGCTGCAAAAAGAACGATATGAAATGAAAAAAAGCAAATAGAAACAGTAGGGTCACTTGTCTCTGCTGTATGATCCAGCAGCCGACGTGGGTCTACTCACATAATCGGCTGCTATATTTTTGCGGCCCGAGCCAGTTATCCAGCGTTTCCAGCGGCTTGGTACGGCTCCTGATACCCAGAATACTCTTGAGGCCCACCACACCACCTGCCCACATACCTGGCTCCACGGCATTCTCGTAGCCGCAGTAGGAGGCCACGCCTTTACGGAACGCCGCGCGACTTGCCAGGCGCATCCAGGCTCCCATGAGCCCTTTACCAGTAGGCAGGGCGTTTCTGGGCAGCTTGACCCAGTTGTATCTTTGCAGGCATTTCATGTGCGCCTCTCCTTTCGTAAAGATGAAAAAGCGGCTTCCACAACTGAAACCGCTTATATCTCATATCAGTTTTTCAATTTATATGGTCTGTTTCGATTAGCTCCGGTGCCTTCAAGAATGTTTTGCGTAACCATCTCGCTGAGGATAGCCCGCGCTCTTGATGGGCTGACACCCAGCAAATTAGCAATTTCCGATGCTTTGCCCTCGCCGTGTTGGCTTAGGTATTGACGGACACTC
>CANONE010000041.1 GCA_947567585.1 uncultured Clostridia bacterium
TTCTTCTTAGTATACCACAATCCATGGGGCTTTTCAACCGGCAAAATCCCTAGGGCCTGTTCATTTCCGGCTGGGCGGCACGAATTCCAGCAGTTCTCCAATTTCGCACTCCAGTACAGTGCAAAGCCGGGCCAGCACATCCGTATCCAGGCGGGTGATGGTATTGTTGCAGTAGTGGTTGATCTGCGTGCGCTGCATTTCGGCCCGATGGCTTAGCTTATTCTTGCTGATCCCCTTTTTCTCTATCAGCTGCGCCAGGTTGATCTTGATTTTTCCGTATTCTTCCATATACGTCCCGCCCCCTGTAAGAGTATTGACAAAGACAGTATATACATAGCAGAATTAAAAAATAAGTTGTTAGAAATCTTGTGTAACTAATCTAATCCCTAAACTCTGACGGACACATTCGCTCCCCGTCCTCCTCACCTTCCATGTTGTCCAGGGCGTATTCAATCATCTGGTTGATCAATTTATTCCGGCTTATGCCATACTCGCTGGCTTTTCTATCAATCTCTCTCAGGGTATCCACTGATATGCGCATGGAGATGACTTCTTTCTCAAATTTTTTAGGTATAAATTTTGCCATCGCGGCATCCCCCCTCTTGACAGATTTTATTCTATAATGTATACTACGTCTATATTCTTAAATGATATAGATTTTCGAATACAATTTAGAATGCGTTTTCTTTTTTGGGGTTATCCGGCGAAATTTGCGGCATTTGGGGATAGATTGCCGCTTTCTGTCAGTGTCCCGTTCCGCTTCTTGGGCATAAAATGAAATAAGCCGGGAAATTCCCCGGCTCACCGCTGTCTTTCTATAATAAAAGGAGGGTATACTAGGTTGTACCGCGTTCATCCGTTTCTTCTGCCGCCCTCTTGATCCGCTCAACCCATTCGCTGGGCCGCATGTTCAGCGCCGCCGCAATCCTTTCAAGGGCGTTTAAGCCCGGCTGCATAGTCCCGCCTTCCATCATCGTCAAATGTGTGCGGCTTGTTCCGAAAAGACCGCTTAGCGCCTCTTGCGGCAGCCCCTTCTCTTTTCTAATGCTTGCGGGCCCTTTGGCCTACGGCTGTTTTATGGAAGTCCATGCCCTTGCTCCACTCTCTCGCCGATATCTATTGTATGAGAAAGTGGGACGTTTTTGGTCTATAAGTCTAGACAGCAAAGAATTTAAGAGTTATTATAATAGAGCTAGGCAGAAAAATGTAATAAAAATGGAAAGAAGGGAAGATTATGACAAATCCAGTATCCTCTTCTCCCACCTTCTGGGAGGATTTCCGCCGGGTCCTTCGGCAGACCCGCACTTCCGCCGGATTCTCTCAAGACGTGATGGCTTCCGCGCTGGGAATCAACCGCTCGACCTACACCTACTATGAATCCGGAAAAACAGCCCCTGATCTGGCGGCTATCCGCCGTATTGCGGACATTTTGCAGGTTCCTGTGGAAATTTTCATTTACCCTGAACAGACTGCCGGCGCTCTCCACAACCGCGCCCCCAGAGTCAAGCCTACTCTCGCCCCAGAGACCATTGGCCAGCTAACCCGGGAAGAGCAGGAGCTTATCGCCCGCTTTCGAGCCCAGGGACAAGCCGGATAGCTTACGGAAACTCAGTAAGATCCTGGGGTGTTGTCCCAGGTCCCGTTGCTTAGGAAAAGCGATTGGCCTTCTCAAAAGCGGGGCCGCGAAACTTTTACTTTTGACTTTTGGGCTGGATGGATAAGCTATGTGTCATTTTGGGCTTTGCGATTTCTTGGTACAGTTATAGAAAGGACCCGCCTGTTTACAGGACGGGCCCTTCCTCTTTGGTCAGAAAATACTGTAAGCCGGTATAGCGGCGGGTCTTTCTGTCATTGCCGATCATGTCCGCGATGACGCCGCGCTCTCCTGTCAGAATCAGCAGCTTTTTGGCCCGGGTGACCCCGGTATACAATAAATTCCGGTAGCGCAGCTGGCTGGGCACCTTCAGCACGGGGATAATCACGGCTGTAAACTCGTTGCCCTGGCTTTTGTGAACTGTCACCGCATAGGCCGGCTCCAGCTCGCTGGCGGCGTGGTCAAAGTCGTAGAGCACGGTTCTGTCGTCCACCCGCACCCAGATGGCCCCCCCGGGCTTATCAATCTGTATAACGACGCCCATATCGCCGTTAAAGATTCCCTGGCCCTCGCTGCCGTCGTCCTTGGTCCAGGGCAGGTTGTAATCATTGCGCACCTGCATCACTTTGTCCCCCAGCCGGAAGGACTGCCCGTTTACCTTTACCTCGGGCTTCTCCTTGGCAGGAGGATTGATGGCGTCCCGCAGCAGCTTATTCAGTTCCACGGTGCCCAGCTCTCCCTTGCGGCTGGGACAAAGTACCTGAATATCGTCCACGCTGGAATAGCCGTAGCTTTTGGGCAGCCGCCGGCTGCACAGGGAAACCACCAGTTCCTGCACCTGCGCCGCCTCCCGGCCCGGGATAAAAAAGAAATCGTTGTCCCGGCAGTTGAGGGTGGGCAGCCGCCCTTCCACAATCCGGTGGGCGCTGGTGACGATCAGGCTCTCCATGGACTGCCGGAAAATCTCTTTGAGCTGCACCGTGGGAAAAAGCCCCACGGCAATCAGGTCCCCCAGCACGTTTCCCGCCCCCACAGAGGGCAGCTGGTCGCTGTCGCCTACCAAAATCAGCCGGCAGCCCAGGGGCAGCGCCCGCAGGACGCTTTCAAACACATAGGCGTCCACCATGGACATTTCGTCGATTACCAGGCACTCGCACTCCAAGGGGTTGCGCTCGTTGCGGTTAAAAACAGGGTTGTCCTGCTCGTCCCAATCCACCTGCAGCATCCGGTGGATGGTCTTGGCCTCTTCCCCGGTGACCTCGCTCATGCGCTTGGCGGCGCGGCCGGTGGGCGCGGCCAGCAGCACCCGTTCTCCCGCCTGCTTGAGGATGTGGATGATGGCGTTGAGCGTCGTAGTCTTCCCGGTGCCTGGGCCGCCTGTGAGGATGAGGATCCCCTGCTCCATGGCCGCCCGGATAGCGGCTTTTTGCTTCCCGGCATATTGAATCCCCTGGGCCTCTTCAGCCAAAGCGGCCTGCATATCCGCCCCCAGCACCGTATTGGGGGGCGTGCGCAGCATGGCCTTCATCCGTCCGGCGATATACTCCTCGCACAGGTGCTGCTGCTGGAGAAAGATAAAGCTCCTGCCCTCTATTTCTTCCCGCATCACTTGAAAGAGATGCAGCAAGTTCGCCAGGGCGTCCTGGGTGAGCTCCGCCGCTACGCCCAGCATGTTGGCCGCCACCCGGCACAGGCTGTCCTCCGGCAGGCAGGTATGGCCATTGTCCAGATTATGCCGCAGCACATAGAGAATCCCCGCCTGCACGCGGCCCATGTCGTCCTGGGGCCGGTCCATGGACTGGGCAATGGCGTCCGCAATCCCGAAGCTCAAGCCAATCTCCGGCATGCACAAAGCATAGGGGTCCTCCTGCACGCAGGCAATGGACTCTTCCCCGTACTTTTTCCAAACCAGCACCGCCTCATCCGGCGCTACGCCGAACTCCCCCAGAAAGGCCATCAGCTCCCGGATGCCATAGATCCGCTGAAGCTCCTGTCCGATCTCTCTGGCCTTTTCCAGGGTAATTCCCTTAACCTGGGCCAGCCTTTCCGGGTCATCTTCAATCACTTCCAGGGCGTTGACCCCAAAGGTATCTACAATCCGCTGGGCCAGTACCCGGCCCACGCCTTTAATCGCCCCGGAAGAGAGGTATTTCAGCATGGCCCCGGCTGTAGCGGGCCGGGCCCGCTGGAAGGCTTCCGCCCGGAACTGCTCTCCATAGGCGGAGTGGGACTCCCAGCGGCCAAAAACCTGTAGCTCCTCCCCCTCGCTGACAAAGGGAAAGGAGCCCACTACGGTTATTAAATCATCTTCAGCCAGCAGATGCAGGACGGTATATTGATTTTTGTCATTGTGGTAGACCACCTGGTCTACCGTCCCGCTTAGCTCCAAAAGCCCGCTCAAACGCTTTTACTCCCCTCCCGGTCCGCCGTTTTCCTGGACGAAAAGACCGGATAATTCCTTTGGCCCCAGCAGTTCCAGGCCAGGGTAGGTTTCCCTTAATCCCCTTACTATCTCCCCCGCCTCCCCGTCCATGTCCAGGCAGATCAGGCGGCAGGGGGGCTCCAGATCCATCCAGCCCGCTCTCTGGGCGGCGGCGCGCACCAGTATCTCGCAGTCCTCGGCCCCGCTGGGAACCACCACCAGAGCCAAAAAGCCTTTCGCCCCCTTAGGCTGCCAGAGGCGAAATACCAGCAGGCGGATCAGCTCCACCGCCCCCACAATCATCAGCGCCGCTCCCGCTCCATACACCGCTAGCTGCAAAAATCCGTTCATGTGTACCACCTCTGCACATTCTATGCAGGGCGCCGGGAAGTTGTTAAGCTGGCTTTGCGGCTTAGGCTTCGCAGAGGATAACAGTGGCGTCTCTGTGCAGCTGTAAAATGGACGCGGGAACTTGGGGGGTTACGGGGCCGTGGAAAGCCTTTTCTACGATCTCCCGTTTATCCGCCCCGGCAATCAGCAGCACCCGCTTGGCCTTCATGATGGCCCCAATGCCCATGGTAATGGCCATGGTGGGCACGTCCTCCACCTTTTCAAACAGCCGGGAATTGGCCTGGATGGTGCTTTCAGCCAGCTTCACCGTGTGGACCGTGGTGGGGAAGTCCTCCGCAGGCTCGTTAAAGCCGATATGGCCGTTGTGTCCAATGCCCAAAAGCTGTAGGTCCGGCCACCCCAGGCTTTCCACCAGGGCCTCGTACCGGACGCACTCCGCCTCCATGTCCGGCGCGGAACCGCTGGGCAGGTGGGTATTCTCCATGGCCACGTTGACCTTCTCGAAAAGATTCTTGTCCATAAAGTACCGGTAGCTCTGGGGGTCCTCCGGCTTCAGGCCGCAGTATTCGTCCAGGTTTACCGTGCGGACCTGGGAAAAGTCCAAAAGCCCCTCCTGGCAGGCCGCGGCCAGATTCTCATAGGTCCCGATAGGCGAGGAGCCCGTGGCCAGCCCCAACACGCAGTCCGGCTTCAGGAGCACCTGACCGGCAATCATATTGGCGGCGAGGCGGCTCATTTTTTCATAGTCGGCAACATGGATAATCTTCATATTGACCTTCCTTTCAAAAATATATTGAATAAATTATATGGATAATTTATTTCCTGATTTTTCTCTTTGCCCTGGCAGCTGGGCCAGGATTACCCCGGCAAATACCAATCCGCAGCCAAAAAGCTCCCGGAGCGTCAAGGGCTGGGCTAGCACCAGCCAGCCGGAAAGAGCCGCGAATACGGATTCCAGGCTCATGATGAGGGAGGCGGCGGAGGCTTCCAACCGCCGTTGGCCCAGAATCTGCAAGGTGTAGGCCACTCCGCTGGAAAGCACGCCCGTATACAGCAGCGGCCCCCAGGAAGCCGCAAGGCCCGCCCAGGTAAAGCTGTTCCGTTCCAAAACAACAGCCGCCAGCGCAGAGACGGCCCCGGCCACAAAAAACTGCACGCAGGAAAGCTTCACACAGTCCACCCGGGAAGAGAATTTGTCAATGACCAAAATGTGGAAGGAAAAAAGTACAGCGCAGCACAGCTCCATACCGTCTCCCAGCTGAATGCGCAGCTCTTCCCCGGCGACGCTCAGCAAAAAGGCTCCCGCTAAAGCCAGGGCCACCGCCACCCACAGCTTTGCCCCGCCCCGGCGGCCCAAAAAGATCCCCAGCACCGGCACAATCACAATATAGAGAGAGGTGAGGAACCCCGCCTTTCCCACCGTTGTATAGAGAAGCCCCGCCTGCTGCAAAAGCGTTGCCGCCGACAGAAATAGTCCGCATAAGGCTCCTCCGGCCAGCAGGGCCGGGTTAGACCAGGCATACGCTTTGCGGGCTTCCGGCTTTACCGCCTTGGCCCGCAGCTTGTCTCCCGCAAAAATCACCGGCAGCAGGGCGGCGCAGCCCACAAAGCTTCTGGCTCCATTAAAGGCGCAGGGGCCCACATGTTCCATACCCAGGCTTTGGGCCACAAACGCCGTGCCCCAAATCAAGGCCCCCAGGGTCAGCATCAGCGCTCCCGCCGCGCTAGACCTTCTCATGGGCCGCCTCCCCGCTGTCCCGGGTCAGATTCTTCATCCAATTATAGCGGTTGATCTTCACCACCGCCACAAAGCACTTTAAGATCTGATCGCATTTCAGGGCCGCGAACACCACCCAAGGGGCCGCGCCCAGCTTCCAGCAAACCAGCGCCGAGGGAATCACCACCAGGAAAACAAAAATGGTGTCGTTTTTAAACACAAAGCTGATATCCCCGCCGGATTTCACCAATCCAAACAAGCAGGCCGCCTGATAGCAGGTTCCGATAATGGTGACGGAAATCACGTTGATAAATTGATAGGAATACGCCTGGGCCTCCGGCGTGGCGTTGTAGAGGGAGATAAAGCCGTCCCGGAACAGCATGACCAGCGCCCCGGAGAGCAGGCCCACCAGTAAGAAGATGGCCTGGACCGTCTTGGAGTATTCCTTCATCTTCTCATAGAGCCCCGCCCCCACGGTTTTGCCTGTGATAATGCCCACCGCCGAGGACAGGCCGTTCATCCAGACATAGATCAGGTTGTGAAGCATTCCGGTGATGCTCACCGCCGCCATAACCCCCGCGCTGTAGAAGCCCATAATCTTGGTGTTCATCAGCGTATTAAAAGCCCATACCACCTGGCCGCCGATTACCGGCAGGCCATAGCGGACAAAGTCCCGCAACAGCTGGCGGTCCGTATGAAAGAGATCCCGAAGGCCAAACCGCAGCTTCTTATCCACAAAGAACACGTACCCTACGCTCACGGACATTTCCAGCACCCGGGAAATCAGCGTAGCGACAGCCGCGCCCTTCACCCCCATAGCGGGCAGGCCCAGCTTGCCGAAAATCAATATGTAGTTTAAGGAAGCATTGACTACCAGAGCCATAATAGATATGTACAGCCCGATCTTCGCCGTTTCCACACTGCGCATGGAGGCGATCATCACCTGGGAAATGCTGAAAAAGAGGTACGTAAAGCCCACGATCTGCAAATAGACCGTGCCCTCCGCCACCACGCCGGCCTCCTTTGTGAAAAGCCCAATAATGGCCGAGGGAAACAGCACCGCCGCCAAAGTGACGGCCAGCCCCACCCCAAAGGCGAACTTCACGCCGATGGAAACCACCTTCCGGATACTGGCGGCGTCCTTCTTCCCCCAATATTGGGCGGAAAGAATTAGGATCGCCCCCTCGATTCCGGCAATAAACATCTGCACCACAGACTGCATCTGGTTGCCCACATACACCCCGGAAATAGCGTTATCCCCCAGCCGGCCGATCATCAGGTTGTCGGCAAAGCCCACCGCGAAGGTAATGAGGTTTTGCAGGGAGATGGGAATGGCCAAAGCGATAAGCGTCTTATAAAACGACCGGTCTCTGGTAAAAATCCTCATCTTTTTCCTCAATTCTACTCCTGTTATCCATTTTCTTATTCTTCCGCTTCTCCGTTGTCCTCAGCGCCGTCCTCTCCGCCGCTCTCCGGCGCGGAGCTTGCGCTGGGGCTGGCTCCCGGCCCGGGGCTGGCGCCGCCCTTGGCCCTTGCCACCTGGGAAAACAGCCGCCGCTGGGTATCCTGGTCCGCTATTCCCGTCTCCTCCAGGCCGTTGTCCCGCTGGAAATCCCGCAGGCAGCTGGCGGTATATTCTCCAAAATGCCCGTCATAGTCGGTGTCCAGATATCCCAGCTCGTCCAGCCGGCTTTGCAGGGCCAGCACATCGTCTCCCTGGTCCCCTTCCCGCAGGGTCTCGTAGACGGTGTCGTCCGCCGCCAGCTGGGAGCTGGTCAGGGCCGAATTCACCTGATCCTCGATTTTACTGGCGGGATCCGTAACCTCCATCGGGCTTTCCTCCGTCAGCTCCGGGAAAGCCGTGCCGCTGATGGTGAGGGCGCACTCCACAATGGTGCGGCCCTGCCACTCCATCATCCGGTTCTCCAGCTCTACCACCTTCCCGTTCTTCACCGCCTGCAAATCCGCAAAACGGGAATCCTCCTCCAGTTCCTCTTTCAGGCCGGGGGCGCAGAAGATCAGGTTCGGGTTGGACATGCGCAGGGAGTCGAACTCATACTGCCCCCCCGTAAGGCTTTTAAATATATTGGTAACGCCGGAATAGGTCATAATCGTGCTGCCGAACATATCCCCCGTCACAGCCGAGCCGTCCAAATCATAGAGATAGCAGGCTGTGGTGACACGGTCGCTGGGCACCACCCGCACTATGTTATCCAAGGTCAGGAAAATATCCTGGGCCGCCGCCACACCGGCGTCATACCCGGGGCCGCCGCCGTTAAGGGCCGAGGAAACCTGGGCGAACAGGCGTTCATAATCTACCCGGTCCGAAGCGGGCGCTATGTTCAGTACCGTATACCCCGCGTCCCGCAGAGCGGTTTCCTCCGAGGCGCTGGCTGGGTCCAGCAGAATGAGGTCCGGGACGACGCCGGACTCGCTTAAGGCCTTGGGGTCCACCTTCGTCAGATCCCGCAGGCTGTCCTGGGCGCAGTCCTCCGAGCTTGCCGCCAGCTGAGTCTCGCAGCCCAGGGCCAGCACCACGTCCGCCAAACTGGGGGACAGCACCAGCACCTTCTGGGGCTTCGAGGCGATGGTGACGCCAGCCACTTCAACCGGGAACTCCCCGGTTGAAGCCACCCCGGACGTAAGGTCCGTAATGTCCGAGCAGGCGCTCAATGCGCCGCAGGCCAGGCAAAGACACAGCGCTAAGGCCCAGGCGCGGAAAAAGGCTTTCTTCATAATGGATCATCTCTCGCTTTCTTTACAAATTATTCTATACCTTCATAATTAAGCTATCGCTTTGACACATTTGCGCATATACGTTTGTATTATAGCAAAGGAAAAGAGGTTATGCAAGAGATTTGACGAAATTAAGCCCGCCCCATCCAGTAAAGATGCGGGGCGGGCTCTTATTCCTTTATGGCTACGGGGGCTTTTACGCCTTCCGTGGGAAGATTTTCACGCCTTATCCTTGGGCTTTGCCAGCAGGGCGGCCAGATAGCCGAAGAACACCGCCGCCGTGGTTCCCGCCGCGCCCGCTGTCAGCCCGCCGGTAAAGGCTCCCAGAAAGCCCTGCTCCACCACCGCCTTGCGCACGCCCTCGGAAAGCGCCCAGCCAAAGCCGCACAGGGGAACCGTGGCCCCGGCTCCGGCGTAATCCACCAGCGGGCCGTAAAGGCCAACGCCCCCCAGCAGTACGCCGGTGGTGACGAAAATAACCATAATGCGGGCGGGGGTCAGCTTTGTCAGGTCAATCAGCAACTGGCCTATCAGGCAGATGGCCCCGCCCACCCAAAAAGCGTTTACATACTCCATATCATCAGCGTCCTTTCCTGGTTTTCCGTTATTTTCCCCAGGAAACAGCCGGTTTATGCGGCTATAGGCCCAGCGCTTTTCTCGCCAGGGCGTCCGCCCTATCGTTATAGGCGTCGCCGGAATGCCCTTTTACCTTCACAAATTGCAGCTTCATTGTTTTGGCGGCCTCTTGGCACTCCGCCGCGTAACGCTGGGTTCCGGGCTTGGCGGCCCGCCAGCTGCCGTCGGCCCAGCAGCCCAGACCTTCGTAGTCGTGATGGATTTCCAGCGCGGGAATACCCTTTTCCAGGCAATAACGCAGCACGGTCAGCGCGCCCATGATTTCCCCGGCCACGTTGTGCATAGAGGCCAATTCCGGGTCCGTAAACCGCTGAGAAAACTCCGTCTGCTCCCCTTTCCAGAACAGCACCGCCCCGCAGGAAAAGTCCTTCGTTTTTTTATCATAGCTGCCGTCCACATAGGCCACGGCCCAATTTTCGTCCAACTCTTTTTCATTTTGGGTTTCCCCGCCCCGCAGGAAACGTTCCGCCTCTTCCAAGGTGGAAAAGCTTTTGTATACCGCCCGCCGCACACCGTAAACCTGTTGTTTGCACTCCGCCCAAGTGCGGTAAATGGCGGGCCCTTCCCGTCCGACCCGGACAGCGTAAAATTTGTTCGCCATACGTTCCTCCTAACCGGCAAAAGTTGTGGGAGTATTATAAACGAAAAAAAAATTTTTTTCAAGCGCAACCGGCCGCCTTCTTTTACGGATTCTTACTTATAGAGAGAAAATCCGAGCGTTAGAGTCTGAATTAAAACCGGAGAAATGCCAGAATTTTCGTTGAAAATGGAACGGATTCAAGGAAAAAACCGCAGGAAAGGCTGCCGCCTTTCGAGGATTTTTGACACAGAAGCCGTCCATTTTGGACGAAAAGACGGCTTTTCGGAGTTGTTAGAACAGACTCTAGATTCCGGCTGTCGGGGCAGGCCAGACCAGCGCGCTGGATTTTTCACTTTCCGTTTTCAAAAAACGGGTTGCTATGTTCCTACTAATGATGTATAATATCATAATGTACTACTATGGGCTTGTTATGCCCCGCCCGAAGATTGAGTACGGATAATTCGAGAATTTCTAAATCTTAAAACGAGGAGCGCTTTCGTTTATGGAAAAAAATACTGCGAAAAGAAATCCCGTCAATAAACCTAAGGACAAAAAGCAGACCCTGATAACGGTGCTGGTCTGCGTTGGCGCCGCCGCCCTAATTTTGCTGTGCCTGTGGTTCTTCTGGCTGCGGGGACTGATGGCGGCCAGCTCCGCCACCCCCGCCTATGTGAACTCCGTAGCCTCTATCGCCGGCATGAGCGGCAGCGTGGACACCCGGTACGCCGGGCTGGTAGAGCCCCAGGAGGTACTTAAGGTCAATAAGGACGAGAGCCGCACCGTGGCCGAGGTGATGGTGAAAGAGGGGGACCCTGTCTCCATCGGCACGCCCCTGTTCCGCTACGACACCCAGGAGATGGAGCTGACCATCCGGCAGGCCGAGCTGGAGCTGGAGGGCATCGCCAACCAGCTGAGCACTCTGCAGGCCAGCAAGAAGACCCTGGAGGAGGAAAAGGCCAAGGCCAGCAGCGACGAGCAGTTTAACTACACAGTGCAGATTCAGTCTACAGATTTAAGCATCAAGGAACAGGAGATCAACCGCTCTACCAAGCAGGCTGAACTGGATAAGCTAAAGTCCAACCAGCAGAATTCCGACGTGCTTTCCGAGGCCGAGGGCGTGGTTCAGGAAATCAACCTCACTCCCCAGACCGATCCCTCCACCGGCCAGCAGAAGCCCTTTATGAGCATTCTTTCCTCCGGCGAATACCGGGTGAAGGGCACTCTTTCCGAGCAGAACATGGGCTCCCTGTTTGTGGGCCAGCAGGTGGTGGTCCGTTCCCGGGTGGACGAAAATACCACCTGGACCGGCTCGGTGGAGTCCATTGGCTCCGACCCGGTGCAGGACAACAACGCCATGTATTACGGCTATGGCAGCGATTCCGGCCAGCAGAGCTCCAAGTACAATTTCTATGTAGCCCTCACCTCACTGGACGGCCTGATGCTGGGCCAGCACGTTTATATTGAGCCGGACCTGGGCGTCAGCTCCACCAGGACCGGCATGTGGCTGCCGGCCGTCTATGTGGTCAGCGACGACAAAGGCAGCTATGTCTGGGCGCGGGATGAGAAAGAAAAACTGGAAAAGCGCACCATCATGCTGGGGGACTACGACCGGGAAGAGGATATCTATCAGATCGTGGACGGCCTTACCCCCCGGGACTATATTGCCTACCCCAACGCCAACCTGGTGGAAGGCGGCCCCACCACCACAGACGCCAACGTGCAGTTTGACCCCAACGAGGATTACAGCGATCCGGCCATCGACAGCGATGATCCCAACGCCGGCATTGACACTCTGCCCGGCGGCGAGGACATGATGCCCATACCGGAGGGCGGCGAGGACGGCGTTCTTCCCGAGGGCGGCGCGGAGTCTGTTCCCGTAGACGACAGCCTCTATGAGGACGGCCTGGGAGATACCTCCAATCCAGACAGCGAGGAGGTCCTTACGCAATGATGCTGCAGCTGCGAGATATCTGTAAGACCTATGTGCAGGGCCGGCTGGACGTGCCTGTGCTCCAGGGGATCTCCCTTTCAGTGGAAGAAGGGGAGTACCTGGCTATTATGGGCCCCTCCGGCTCTGGCAAAACCACTTTGATGAACATTATCGGCTGCCTGGACAATCCCACTTCCGGAGACTACGTCCTGGACGGGGAGGACATTGGGCGCATCAGCGAAAAGCGCATGTCCGACGTGCGGCTGCACAGCATCGGCTTTGTGTTCCAGAGCTTTTACCTGCTCTCCCGGCAGTCCGCCCTGGACAATGTGGCGCTGCCCCTGCTTTACGCCGGGGTCCGCCGGCGGGAGCGGCAGCAAATCGCCCGCAAGGCTTTGGAGCGGGTGGGGCTGGGGGACCGCACGGAGTTTAAGCCCAACCAGCTTTCCGGCGGCCAGTGCCAGCGGGTGGCCATTGCCCGGGCCATTGTCAACAACCCGAAAATCATTCTGGCCGACGAGCCCACCGGCGCCTTGGACACCAAGTCCGGCCAGCAGATCATGGAGATTTTTCAGAGCCTCAACGACGAGGGCGTCACCATAGTCATGATCACCCACGAGCCGGAGATTGCCGCCCACGCCAAGCGCACGCTGCATATCCGGGACGGGCTTTTGGTGGACAGCTCCGGCAAGCCGCTGAATCCGCCGCCGGAAACCCTGGAACCCACAGTGGAGCCTGCCAAAGAAGAGAGTACGCCCCAAGACGCGGGTGAAAGGGCCAAAAAGGAGGACGCGCCCCCAGCGGACGCTGGACATGACGCCGCAAGCGCCGGGGAGCCGGAAGATAGCGGGAGCAAACCCCAGCTGCCTTTCAATCTGGACAAACGGCTGGAAAGCCTTAAGGAGCGCCTGCCGGAGCTGAAGAAACACATGCTGGACCTTTTGCCGAAGACGCGGAAGCAGCAGGAAGGGGAGGCCGCCTCTCAGGAAGAAAACGATGAGAAACCGCCGGAGGAGACCGCCAGCGGCACAAAGGCTCCCGTCAAAGATTCCGCCCCGGAAAAGGCGGAACAGGACCCGGCCGCACCCCAGGACATCCCGGCCCAGAAACCGGCCGCCGCGCCGGTGGCCAGCAAGAAGCCCAGAAAGGAAAAAGGGAAGCCGCCAAAGGACCAGGAGCAGCCCTCGAAAGCTACGCCGGAGAGCGAACAGGCCATCAGCGGCGAGACCATCATTGCCTCTTTGGAGCGTCAGGCCGGCGAGCTAAACCAGAACCAGGGCCAGGGAGGGGAGGAACCGTCCAATGAATAATAAGGTGAATATGCGAAAAAGGCTGATCATCTTAGGAGTGGTAGGCGTTATCATAGCGGCTATCATCGTGGGGGTTGCTCTCTTTGTGCAGTACAAGAGAGACCAGAAAACCGTGGATGTCATGCCCTTATACTATGTAAGCACCAACTACTGGGGAGACGAGGCCAATTCCCAGGGCAATATCGTCTCCGATTACGTACAGGAGCTTTACCCCGATTCCAGCAAAACCATCAGCGAGATCTTCGTCACGGAAGGTCAGCAGGTCTCCATTGGCACGCCTTTGCTGCAATACGATAAGGTCAGCCTGGAGCTGGCGGTGGAAGCCAAGGAAATCGGCGTGAAACAGGTAGAGGTGAAGATTGACGAGGCCCAGCGGCAGCTGAAAAAGTACCAGAACACCCGGCCCTATACTACGCCCCGGCCTACCAGCGTCCCTTCCCCTACCAAACGGCCGACCCCTACCCTCCGGCCCACGGCGCGGCCCACCGCCACGCCCCGGCCCACAGCTACCCCCAGCCCTTCTCCCACGCCCAGCCCCACTCCCAGCCCTACCCCTGTGCCGCCGGCTGACGTGAACGTTTACAGCGAGCTCACTCTGAGCTCCGTCCCCTACAAGGGCAGCGGTACCAGCGAGGATCCCTATGTATTCCTCTGCACTGACGGCTGTACCATGTCGGAAGCGTTTATCAAGCATATGTTTAACCTCTACCCCACCCCTACTCCGGAGCCGGAACCAGAACCCGACCCCACGCCCGACGCCACCGACGAACCCCAGCCGGATGAAGGGGAGGGCTCTCAGGAACCCAGCCCGCAGGCAGATGAGGGGGAGGAGAGCCCGCAGGACGAGGAGGGCTCCTCGGGGCCTGATATCCCGGAGACAGACCTTGTCACCCCCTTTGCCGCGGTGTTTGAAGTACGGGAGGCCAACTCCAACTACGGGGCGCTGCTGTCCTCCTTTACATTGGACGGCACAAAGCTTTCCGGCGCCCTGCGTATGCCGGGCATTTTGGGGGGCGTGCAGGCCGGCGCCACTGTCATCCGCACCAACAATGTATCCGACCCATTGCTCAGGGCGGCCGCTACGCCGACCCCTTCCCCCACGCCCAAGCCTACTACCAAGCCCAGCAGCAATAACTATAACGACATGAACTATACCGCCGCCCAACTGGCGGAGTTTATCAAGGAAAAGAAGCAGGAAATTTCCAACCTGCAATATGATCTGAAGGTTGCCCAGCTGGAGCTGGACAAGGCGAAAAAAAACCTGGAAAACTCCACGCTGCTCAGCACTGTAGAGGGGCAGGTACGCAGTATCCTGGATATTGAGTCGGCTCTGGCGGAAAACAAGCCTTTCATGGTGGTATCCGGCTCCCAGCAGTATTATGTGGTAGGTACCATCAGCGAGACCCAGCTGGGCAGCGTCCAGGTGGGGGATACCCTGAACGTCAACTCCTGGATGACCGGCTCCACCTATACCGCCCAGATTGTCTCTATCTCCGATTATCCCGCGGAAAACAACTACTATTACGGCGGCGAGCAAAACCCCAACAGCTCCTATTATGAGTTTTCCGCCGTCATCGACAACCCGGACGACACTTTGCAGACCGGCATGTATGTAGACGTCACCATGAGCCTTAACGCC
>CANONE010000042.1 GCA_947567585.1 uncultured Clostridia bacterium
TGATATGCCCAGCCATGCTCAGCCTACTATCACCAAAATGACAGCCAAGAGCTTCATTGTCGGCGCCGGCACAGGGAAGAAAGATGCCAATGGCCTTCCCGCCGATCTGAACTTGTCCTTTGGTATAATTCGGGTGTTTGTCACCAATGATCGGGCGGGGCTTTACAGGGAATAAGCTTGTTACTTAACTGTCACTACCAGGGCCGATTTTCCCCTGTTTGAGTAAAGCAGATATTTAAGCGAACCCTTGAAATTACTGCTTTCCCTTGCCTTGCGTAAGTCTAGGATTTATGCTATAATATCCTATGGATATTTCAGCAGAGTTGGATTTGCACAGCAAATCCATAAATCGCGTAAGCGATTTGACAAGACGCGAAGTGGCTTGGAGCTATGCTATAATGTCCGCAAGGCGGACATCCGGAGTTTCCCCGTCCGCAAAGCGGCCGCCTTTCGCTTGGCGAAAGGTCTGGAAAACTTCGGGCGGATTTATACCATGGTGTAGCGGGGTACAGTTGCCGGTGGCAGCGCGCCGCGGCCTACAGTAAGAAGAGCTTACTCCCTGGAGGGTTCATATATGGCAAATAAGCAGGTAAAAAAGAGTTTTCGGGACAATTATTTTTTGAAGGCGTTTCTTTTGGGGCTGGGGCTGTCCTTTTTGGTGTTTCTGCCGTTTTTGGTGGTGGACGGCGGGCGCTTCCTGTTTTACGGAGATTTCAACGTGCAGCAAGTGCCCTTCTACCGTCTGGCCCATGACGCGGTGCGGGAGGGGAATCTGGGGTGGAACCATCTGACGGACCTGGGGGCCAACTTTATTGGTTCCTATTCCTTTTACCTTTTGGGCAGTCCCTTTTTCTGGCTGACCATTCCCTTCCCCTCGGAATGGGTGCAGTTCTTGATGGGGCCGCTGCTGATTCTAAAGTTTGCCTGCGCGTGCCTGAGCGGGTATATCTACATCCACCGCTATACCAAGTCTCCGGATACCGCTCTGATCGGGGCGGTGCTGTACGCGTTTTCGGGATTTTCCATCTACAATATCTTCTTCAACCATTTTCATGAGGCCATTATCTGTTTTCCGCTTTTGCTGGCGGCCCTGGATGAATACATGCAGACCCGCTGCCGGGGCCTCTTTGCCTTGGCGGTGTTTGCCTGCTGCCTGGTGAACTATTACTTCTTCGTGGGGCAGGTTACCTTTTGCCTCATCTACTTCTTCCTGCGGCTCATTTGCGGAAGCTGGCGGATTTCCTTCAAAGATTTTCTGCTGCTGGCTTTGGAGGCCCTAATCGGCGTGGGGCTGTCGGGCATACTCTTACTGCCCTCGGTGCTGGCGGTGGTCCAAAACAACCGGGTGGACAATGTGGTTAATGGCTGGAACGCGGTGCTCTATAACCGCAACCAGCGGTACCTGCACATTATTGAATGCTTCTTCTTCCCGCCGGACCTGCCCGCCAGGCCCAACTTCACCCCGGATTCTGAATCAAAATGGTCCTCTTTGGGGGCCTGGCTGCCCCTTTTCAGCATGACGGGGGTCATCGGCTGGCTGCAGCTGCGGCGCAGGCACTGGCTGAAAAAGATGCTGTGGGTGCTTTTCGCCATGGCGCTGGTGCCGTTTCTCAATTCTTCCTTCCAGATTATGAACGCCTCTTACTATGCCCGCTGGTACTATATGCTGACCTTAATGATGGCCTTGGCCACTGTGATGTCCCTGGAAAACGAAAGGGTAGACTGGAAGCGCTCCATTACCTGGACTTTCGCCATCACCGCGGCCATTGCGGCGGTGATCGGCTTTATGCCGGCAAAGGACACGGTGGACGGGGAGGAAATTTGGAGCATGGGCCTGGAGGAATACCCCACCCGCTTTTGGAGCTATGTGGCTATTTCCCTTTTGTGCCTGGGGCTGGTGGTATACCTGTTCCAGTTCAGGGGCCGTAGCCGTCAGGCTTTTAAGCGGGGGACCATGTGGCTTTTATCCTCCGTATCCGTCGTCTATTCCATCTTCTTCATCTCTATTGGCAAAACCCAGTCCGACTACACCTGGGACCACCTGATTCCCTATGCCCTCAACGGGGGCGCGGCCGTTGACCTGCCGGACCTGCAGACCTGCCGCTCGGATTTTTACGAGTCCATGGACAATGCGGCTATGTTCTGGAAGATCCCTTCCATACAGGCGTTCCACAGCATCGTCCCCGGCTCTGTGATGGAGTTTTACGATTCCATCGGCGTCCAGCGGGACGTAGCCTCCCGGCCCACAGTAAGCCATTACGGCCTGCGGGGGCTTACCTCTGTCCACTGGCTCTTTGACGATGACGACGACCCGGATTTCTTCGCGGGAGAGGATTCCAGCGAGCCCTCTATGCCTGGCTGGGCCTACTATGGCAATGCCAATGGTTATGATATCTGGGAAAATGAGTACTATATTCCTATGGGCTTTTCCTACGACCATTATCTGACCCGCAGCGAGTATGAGGAGCTCTCTAAAGGCACGGATTCTGCCGTGGGCCAGCGGGAGCTGGCTATGCTGCGGGCGGTCGTGGTGGAGGACGCGGACGCCGCCAATCTGGACGGCCTGCTGTCCCATCTGGAGAAAAACCAGATCTACAATGAAAGCGGCTATTTTTCTGACTGCCGGGAGCGGGGCCGGAACGCCTGCGAGAATTTCGAGTACACCAATACCGGCTTTCGGGCCAATATGGTGGATGTTTCCGAAGACCGGCTGGTATTTTTCAGCGTCCCCTATGAAGGGGGCTGGCAGGCCAAGGTCAATGGAGAAGAGGCGGAAATTATCCGGGCCAATGTGGGCTTTATGGCGGTACGGGTCCCCCGGGGGCCCCTGGCCGACATAGAATTTACCTACCGCACCCCAGGGCTGGGGGGCGGCGCCTTGCTGACGGTGGGCGCGCTGATGCTTCTCACCGGCTATCTGGCGCTGGCAAAACGCATGCAAAAGCCCTCGCCCCCCCAGCCCCCCAGACTGCGCCGGGCAGAGCGCTTCTCTGCGTACGCCAAAAAGCACAAGGCCAGCTTCCTGCGGCCCCAGGGCCTGCGTTTAAAAAGAACCGGCCAAGAGCCGGCGGCGGCGATGCCTCCCCTCCCAAAGGAGGCGCCTGCCGCCCCTGCTCCGCCGCCGGCAAAGCCTTTGGGAAAAGAAACCCCTGCCCCTTTGCCTACGCCGGAAGACCGGCCCCATACGCCAAGGCCCCATGCCCCGATTAGAAAGCGTTACCAGCCCCGGCCCTGGCCTCAGCAGGAGGCGGAGCCCGATCATAAGGAGGAAGAGAAATGAACCCTACCGTATACTTTGTCATTCCCTGTTACAACGAGGAGGAAGCCCTGCCGGAGACGGTGCGGCAGCTTACCGCCAAGATGGATTCCATGCGCGCCCAGGGTTTGGCCAACGAACACAGCCGGATGCTTTTGGTAGACGACGGCAGCAAGGATAAAACCTGGCGGCTGATTACAGAGCTCAACCGGGACAACCCCTATGTGGAGGGAGTCAAGCTGGCCCATAACCGGGGCCACCAGAACGCCCTGCTCTGCGGCCTGATGACCGCCATGGAAAGCTGCGACTGCGCCATCAGCCTGGACGCGGATTTGCAGGATGACGTGGACGCCCTGGACGAGTTTGTGAAAAAGTATCTGGAGGGCTGCGATGTGGTCTACGGCGTGCGAAACAAGCGGGACACCGACACCTGGTTTAAGCGCACCACCGCCGAAGGCTTTTACAAGGTGATGAAGCTTTTGGGAGTAGACGTGGTCTTTAACCACGCCGACTACCGGCTGATGAGCCGCCGGGCGCTGGAGGGGCTTTCTGAATATAAAGAGGTCAACCTGTTTCTGCGGGGCATGGTGCCCCTCATTGGCTACCGCAGCGACTATGTCTACTATGACCGCCACGAGCGCATTGCCGGGGAATCCAAATACCCCCTAAAGAAGATGATCGCCCTGGCCATAGACGGCATCAGCAGCTTCAGCGTGAAGCCCTTGAAGCTCATCTCCAACTTCGGCGTCTTGGTCTCGGTACTCAGCGTTTTCGGCCTTTTATACGCCCTGATCTCCTACTTTGCCGGCTGGGCCGTGTCTGGCTGGACGGCCATTGTCTGCTCCATCTGGCTTCTAGGCGGCCTGCAAATGCTGTGCCTGGGCGTGGTAGGCGGCTATATCGGAAAAATCTACAGCGAAGTGAAGGCCCGCCCCCGCTACCGGGTGGAGGAGCATTTGGTGAAAAGGGACAAGCCATAACGGGAATAGGAAGGAGAGAACGGTTATGCGCCCGATTATCCTTTTGGGCGGTTCGTCCTGCGCTGGGAAATCCACTGCGGCCAAGCGGTTGGGAGAGAAGCTGGGCTATCAGGTCTACCACACCGACGATATCTTTTTAAACGCGCCTGTTACGCCGGAAGATCAGCCCCACATGGCGGAGCTGCGGGCCATGAAAAACCCGCTGCTGGTCTGGACGCGGCCCGCCGCAGACTGCCTGGAATTCTGGCTGGCCTATTATCAGGAGGCTTTCCAGATATTTTTGCGGGAACTGGCGCATTTTATGGAAGAGGGGCAAGCGCCCTTGCTGGCAGAGGGAGTCTGCCTGCTGCCAAAGTTTTTAGAACAGGCGGGGCTGCTGGACCGTTCTCGGTTCCTTGTGTGCGGAACCAGCGCCCTGGGAGCCGCCATGGCTGGGAAATGGGAGTTCATAAAGGAAATGGAAGCGCTGGAAAGCCGGGAGGAAATTTACGCCCATATTTTGACCACCTTTTCCGCCGCGGCAAAACTGGTAGCGCGGGGCGCCAATCGGGCCGGGCGTCCATGCTTTCCTGTGAACGGGCCGGAAGACTATGCCGGAAACCTCCCCAGGCTGCAAAAAGCGCTTCGGGAAATGGTCGCCTAAAGGAAAAGCTCCAGAAAAAATTAGGAATATCTTCACAATTATCCTCTTTACCTTTGTTTCTCAAAACGTTATACTAAAAACCGATCATCCTCACGAAACCATCCCTTGCCATCCCAGCTTCTTAATAAGCAGAAGCCAAGAAAATTGTCAAAACATTGCGCGGTCCAGGAGCGCTGCCCTTCACGATGCGAAATCGTGGCCCCTGGCAGAGCGCGCCTTAGCAGGGTCCCGCGACCTTAGAGACAGGAGGTAAGCACACATGAAAACGTTTCGCGGCTGCGCCGCCGTTCTTTTGGCGCTGATGCTGATCTTTTCCGCGGCGGCCCCCGCCCTTGCTGCGGAGGGCTTCACTTTCAATTGGGACGGCGGCCGGGACGACGACAGCGACCGGCCCCATTGCAAATCCCTTTTCATGGTGAACCTGGACACGGATACGGTGGTCTACACCCTCAATCCGGACGAGCGGCTGCCCATGGCCTCCATGACCAAGATCATGAGCTATATTGTGGCCTATGAGACCATCCCGGATATTGAGCATGCGGTGATCACCGTTCCCCAGCGGGTGGAGGACGACCTGGAGGGCACCGGCAGCTCGCTGGCGGGAATCGCCGTGGGCGAGGAGCTGACAGGCATGCAGCTCTTATACCTGATGATGGTCCCCTCCGGCAATGATGCGGCCCTGACCTTTATGGACTATGTGGACAATCTCTATGCCACTGGGCGGCTGAACCCCAGCAGCGCCCCCAACCCGGAGGACCCCGGCGCCCCTACCCCTGTTCCCCAGGACGCGGGCGCCCCGGACGGGGATGAGGAGGAGACCCCTGGCCGCACCGATTATACCGGGGAAAGCTATTTTATCCAGCTGATGAACCAGAAGGCCCAAGAGCTGGGGTGCAAGAACACCCACTTTACCAATCCCCACGGCCTGCACGACCCCAACCACTACAGCACGGCCCGGGACATGGCCGCCATTGCCAAATACGCCATGAGCCTGCCCAATTTTGTCAACGTCACCAGCACAGACCACTATCTGAAGCCCGCAACCAACATGAATCCCAACGAGGAGACCTTTCCCAATACCAACAAGCTGCTGATCACCTATCCGGACCTATACGGCAATACCTACTTTTACACCTATGCAAAGGGGATCAAAACCGGCTCCCACGACGAGGCGGGCCACTGCGTGGCGGCGTCCGCCACGGCTTTTGGATATACCTATATCGTCATCGCCATGGGAGACATGGAGGGCTACGAGAACGACATCCACTATGAGATGATGGACGCCCGGTCCCTGTTCCGCTGGGCCCTGACCAGTCTGGACAAGAAGACCATCACTGTAGAAGGGGATGTGCTTAGCTCCGTGAAGCTGGAATACGCTTTTCAAAAGGACGAGCTGCAATTGGCCGCCGGAGAAAGCGTCAGCGCTATGCTGCCAAACAGCGTGGGAGCCAGCTCCATTACAGTGACCCGGGACGTGCCGGAGAGCGTCCAGGCCCCTATCCGAAAGGGCGAACAGGTCGGCACCGCCACTCTAAGCTACGCCGACGAGGTGATTGCCACCGTACCCTTGGTAGCCACTGAATCCGTGGCCCGCAGCGACCTGATCGCCAGCTGGGAGCAAGGAAAGTCCCTCCTAACATCTCCCTGGTTCATCGCGGTTATGGCCGTCATCGGGGCCTTGGTTGCCGTCTACCTAATCCTAGTGGTATTCTACCGCCGCAAGCAGCGCCAGCTCCGGCACGTACGCAAGTTCCGAGATCTCTAAGCTCTGCCCGCAGCAAAAGTCTTTTAAAGGGGAGAAGCCGTACAAAACAACGGCTTCTCCCCTTTTCCTTTACTATATAGGTAAATCTCTATTCAGCGGACGCGGCATCATCCGCCCCGCTCCGTCCGCCGGCCGGACCGGCAGTGGGGGCGAGGGGACCCGAAGGCAAAGCCTCCAAAGTCTTAGAGAGCCATCCCAGAACATCCTCATAAACCGTTTCTTTGCCCAGCTCGTTTAGGACCTCATGCCGCATACCGGGATAGAGCTTCAGGGTTACATCCCGGACGCCCGCCCGCCGCAGCGCTTCGGTTACCTGCCGGGGACCCTGGCCGTAGCTTCCCACAGGGTCCTCCTCCCCGGCGATCAGGAGGATGGGCAGCTCCTTAGGCACTCGCGAGGGCCAATGGGGCGAGCTGATCTCGGAAAGCCCGGTGAACAGGTCCCGGTAGCCTCCGGCGGTAAAGGGGAAGCCGCATAGGGGGTCAGCCTGAAACTTTTTACAGACGGCGTCATCCCGAGACAGCCAGGCCGAAGCGTTTACCGGATGCTCAATGCGCTTGTTGTACCCGCTGGAAACCAGCTTGTCGATGCTTTTGCCAGAAGACCGGGGGCCCAACAGCCGGCACTGGGCGCTGGCAAGGGCCCTGCCCAGAGGAACGCCGGGAATCTGGCCCATGGTGCCGCAGATTACGCACCCGCCGAGCCGCTGGCCGTAGCGCACAATATAGCAGCGGGTCAGGAAAGACCCCATGCTGTGCCCCATTAAAAACAGCGGCAGCCCCGGGTGGTTCCCCGCCGCCTGGTCCATCAGGGCGTTTAGGTCGCTGACAGTATGCTCCCAGCCGTCCTTGTCCGCGAAATGCCCCTTGATCTGTGCCGAGCGGCCATGACCGGGATGGTCGTTCATATAGACGGCAAAGCCTTTTTCCGCCAGGAAGCGGGCGAAATGGTCGTAGCGGCCGCTGTGCTCGGACATGCCGTGGGCGATTACCAAAACAGCCTTTGGCTCCCGCTCCTCATTCAGCCAGCGCCGGGAAAAGACCATGCCCCAGCCGCTGGAGGCAGGGCGAAACCATTCTTTTATATCCAATTTTGTTAGCCTCCTTCTTTACGCCCTCTGCCAACGGGACCTAGAAAAGATCCAGAATATGGCAGGGCTTCTGATAGAACACCTGGCCGATGGCCGGGGTATTCCACTGCACGGAAATATCCGGGGCAAAGAAAACGCTTTCTGTAGACCGGGCCCCTCCCAGAAGAACCGCCAGATTTCCCACATCCATTTGCAGGTCCGGAGCGCTGTCCGTCCGGACGACGCTGTTTTCCCGCCCGGGGGCGAAGGACAGCTGAAAGGTGGCGTCATTTTCCGGGATGATGCCGTCGGTAACCTTCACCCGCAGCTCCCCTTGGCCCTGGCAGCGGCAGAGCTTCAAAAGCAGCTCCGCGTTGACAGCCCGGGCCATGCCGTTGAGGACATGCTTGCAGTCCATGCCGGAGAGCTCGGGAAGCAGGGCGGTCAAGTCCATATGGGCGGGAACGGCCAGCTGGACAGCCTCAAAATTGGCTATAAAGGACTCGTACACAAACCCCAGCAGGCCCGTCAAAGCCTGGGGGCTTGTAAAGAGCAGGCCATTTCTCAGAGGAAAATCCGCGTAGCAGATCAGGTCGTCTTTCACTCTGCTGCCAATCAGCGCGCCGCCGGGCGTTCCATTGGCGTCGGACCACAGGAAGATCCACCGCTTTTGCGTCAGAGGTCCATCCCCTTCCAGATCCTTGTCGAAAGCCTCCCGCAGGCAGGAGAAATTTATATCCTTGTACATACCATTATACAGGTCCAGCAGCACAGAGAGATCGTCTCCGGGCAGCAGCTGCCGGACGCTTCCCTTTACCTTAGGCAAACGCCTGAGATCCTCCAGCCGGATCCGCCAGCGGGCGGTCCGGCCCGCTGGGGCATAGCCAAACTGCCGGTAATAGCTGGTGCTGAAGGGGTAAAGGTGGGAAAGGGCGTACCCCTCGTTATAGAGCTCCCGCAGGGAGGCTTCCATGCAGGCGCGAATCGCCCCGCCACGCCTGTGGGCAGGCAAGGTGGCCACGCCGCCGACGCCCCCCATTTTCAGCTCTTGCCCGTCAAAGCGAAGCGTCTTCTTATTCACAATGATGGAAGCCACAGGCGGCCCATCCTGATGGAGAAAGGCGCCGTACACATCTTCACCATCGCGGGCATCAGCCTCCTTTTCCCGCTCCTTGCCGTATTCAAATGGACCCTCAAAGGCCACGGCCATGTTCAGCCTGGCCTGCCAGAGCTCTTGGGGAAACAGTTTTCTCGCGTACATTTTGCCCTCCTATTTTTCCATTATCCGCTTGTCCAAAAAGCGGGATTTTCCATGCTCTTTATATACCACATTTTTCCGGGTTCGTCAAGGCGGAGAAGCCCTGGCGGTCCCAGCGCCACGCGGGGTCAATCGAAAAATAGAAACTTAGATTGCGGAAGAAAACAAGAGAAATAAGAAGTTAAAACGAGCTTATCTATGCGCCAATTAAATAATGCGGAAAAGATGTTGACACGGGAAGTAAACTGTGGTATGATCATGGGGCGAGAAAAGAATGGCAGTGAATGTTTGGAGGTTATTAAGCTATGTCAACTACTATGCCCAAAGCCGGCGAAGTCCAGCGTAAGTGGTACGTCATCGACGCTGCCGGCAAGCCCCTGGGCCGGGTTGCGGCTCAGGCCGCCGTGCTGTTGCGCGGCAAGCACAAGGTCACCTTCGCCCCCCATGTGGACTGCGGCGACCATGTGATCATCGTCAATTGCAAAGACGCCGTCCTCACCGGCAACAAGGCGGAGAAAAAGTACTATTACCGCCATACCGGCTATATCGGCCACCTAAAGGCTACCCGCTATGATACCCTGATGCGCACAAAGCCTGAGCTGGCTATGCAGCTGGCTGTAAAAGGAATGCTCCCTTCCAATTCTTTGGGCAGGGACGAGCTCTCCCGCCTGCGCTTATATGCCGGCGGCGAGCACAAGCATGCCGCCCAGAAGCCGGAAGCTTGGAATATGTAAGAGGAGGATGTTAAGCTATGTATGAGACTGCACCCTATTTCTATGGTACCGGCAGAAGGAAGAGCTCTGTCGCCCGCGTGCGCCTGTATCAGGGCACCGGTAAGGTGACGATTAACGACAGGGATATCGACGACTATTTTGGCCTGGATACCCTAAAGTATATTGTCCGTCAGCCCCTGGCCCTCACCAAAACCGACGGCCAGTTTGACATCGTGTGCCGGGTTTCCGGCGGCGGTGTTACCGGTCAGGCAGGCGCCATCCGCCACGGCGTAGCCCGCGCCCTGCTTCAATATGACTCGGAAAACCTGCGCTCCGCCTTGAAAAGGGCCGGGTTCCTGACTCGCGACCCCAGAATGAAGGAGCGCAAGAAGTACGGCCTGAAGGCCGCCCGCCGCGCGCCTCAGTTCTCCAAGCGCTAACGGAACGGATTATACCAATCGAAAAAGCTCAGAAACCCCGGAAATACGCCATTTCCGGGGTTTTTCTTATGCCTTTGCCGGCTAATCCACTCTGTCCTGTTTTCGCTGAATTTGAACAGGTTTGGCCTCGTATATCTGTGTTAATAATAGGACAACCGCGAACGGAAGCTAGGGTTTTCTCGGTGGGACAAGTCCGTGTTAGAAAAAGGCAGGTGGATCTTTCGCTATCGTTGGGTCGGCGATCATCAAGCTGCTGGAACAGTTTGGGACTGACGCGCCGGGGCAGATTGCCGCTTATGTCCGGGAGATGAAGGGGGCGGTGGGTTATAGGCCCAATCTATAGCTCAATATCCATTCCAAGTATTGGACAAAAGCCCCCGGGCCGGGTACAATAGGCTTGCGCTTCAAAAAGGAAACGCTACACTATATACATAAAGGAGCAAGGTAAACTATGAAACGGAAACTTTTTAGAATTGTAAGCCTGGCGCTGATAGCGGCTCTGCTGCTGGCCCTGGCGGCCTGCGGCGGGGACGGTGGAACGTCCTCAGGGAGGTCGGAGAGTTCAGGGAGCTCTGAAAGCTCCGCCAGCGCGGACAGCACCGCCTCCGGCGGCAAGAAGATAACTGTGGGCGTGAACCCTGTGCCCCACGCGGACATCTTGGAAAATGCCGTGAAGGCCGAGCTGGCCAAAGACGGCTGGGAACTGGAGGTCGTGGTCTTTCAGGACTATGTGCTGCCCAACACCTCCCTTGAGGAGGGCGAGCTGGACGCCAACTACTTCCAGACCCTGGGCTACATGAACACCCAGAACGAGGAGGCCGGCCTGCATTTGGTGGCGGTGGCTGGGGTGCATATAGAGCCAATGGGTATCTACTCCGAGAAGTACAGCTCTCTTGACGAGTTGCCGGACGGGGCCGAGATCGGCGTGCCCAACGACACCGACAACATGACCCGGGGCCTGGAGCTGCTGGTGCAGAAGAAGCTGCTCAACTCCCTGGGAGACTTCGGCACAGACCCCAATGTGACCGCCGAGTCCCTCACGGACGACAAGGAGGCCAACCCCCACGGCTATAAGATAACCACCCTGGAGGCCGCCAGTCTGCCCCTGTCCCTGCCGGATTTGGATGCGGCGGCAATCAACGGCAACTATGCCATCGGCGCGGAGCTGCCCGACAAGCACCCGGCCCTGGACATTGAGGAGTTTGACGAGGACTCCACTGTGCGGCGCACCAATTTCGTGGTGGTGAAGCAGGGCAACGAGGACAGCGAGAAGACCAAAGCGCTGGTCGCGGCGATCCAGTCCGACGCCGTGAAAGAGTATATTGAGAGCACATATAAGGGCGCGGTGATCCCGTCCTTTATCGAGGCCCCGTGATAGAACTACAAAACGTGCGGAAATCCTTTCGGGACCTTACGGTCCTGAAGGGAATTTCGCTTAAAATCGAGGACCATGAGATTTACGGCATTGTGGGGCAGAGCGGCGCGGGGAAATCCACCCTTCTGCGCTGTATCAACGGACTGGAGCCCTACGATTCCGGCGAAATCCTGGTAGACGGCTCGCCGGTGGACAGCGGCGACAAGAAATCCCTGCGGCTGCTGCAAAAGCGCATGGGCATGATTTTCCAGAGCTTCAACCTGTTGGAGCGGCTGGACGTGTACGGCAATATCGCCCTGCCCATGAAGTTCTGGGGCCAAAAGCCCAAGTCCCCGGAGAGCCGCAAAAAAATCGAGGAGCTGGTGCGCCTGGTGGGTTTGGAGGACAAGCTCCACGCCCGGCCCCGGGAGCTCTCCGGCGGGCAGAAGCAGCGAGTGGCTATCGCCAGGGCTTTGGTGCTGGACCCGCAGTTTCTTCTCTGCGACGAGGCCACCAGCGCCCTGGACCCGGAGATAACAAAGGAGATTTTGGCCTTGCTGCAAAAAATCAACCGGGAACTGGGACTGACCATCGTGGTGGTGACCCACCAGATGGAGGTGGTCAAGCAGATCTGCAGCCGGGTGGCCTTCCTCTATAACGGCAGTGTGCTCTCTGAGGGCCGGCCCGAGGAGCTGTTCATCCGGCCAAAGCAGCCGGAGATTCAGGCGTTCCTCCGGGACCGTTCAGAGCTCCTGCCCGATACTGGGGTGAACATCCAGATATTCTTTGTGGGCGAGGAGGGCTCCGAGCAGCCGGTGGTCACCCAGATGGCCCGGGAGCTGGGCAGGGATTTCAGCATCTGCTGGGCCAAGCTGGAGGATTTTCGGGACAAGGTGTTTGGCAGCCTGGTGTTGAACATTGAGGAGGGGGACCGGGAGCAGGTCTGCAATTTCCTCACGTCGAAAAATATCACCTGGGAGGTGCTGGAATAATGGGCGGGATTTTGAACAATACCGGCATGACCGAGGTCATCCTGACGGCCCTGTGGCAGACGGTGTACATGGTGTTCTGGTCCACGCTGCTGTCGGTGGTGATTGGCTTTATCCCCGCAATCATTTTGACCCTTACCGCCCCGGACGGCCTGCACCCGATCCGGCCGGTGTACGAGCTGCTGAGCTTTCTCATCAACGTGTTCCGCAGCTTCCCCTTTATCATCCTGCTGGTGCTGGTGATCCCCTTTACCCGGCTGGTGGTGGGCAAGGCCATCGGGACCACGGCCTCCATCGTGCCCCTGACCCTCTCGGCCATCCCCTTCATTGCCAGGGTGATAGAGACCGCCCTGCGGGAGACAGACCCAGGGGTCATTGAGGCGGCCAAGTCCTTCGGGGCCTCGGATTGGCAGATACTTTGGCGGGTGTATATCAAGGAGTCCGTACCCCGCATTTTGAATGGGGTGGTGCTGCTTATCATCTCCCTGGTGGGCTATTCGGCCATGGCGGGCACCGTGGGGGGCGGCGGTATCGGCGATATTGCCATCCGCTTCGGCTACCAGCAGTACCGGACGGACTACCTGGTGGTCTGCTCGGTAATCCTAATTATATTTGTACAGCTCATACAGATGATTGGCAACCATCTGTATAAGCGGCTTTCTTAAGGAGGAAATATGCCAAACTATGAACTGATGGCCAAACAGATACAATCCCTGGCGGAGATCGACCGGGACTTCGTGCCCCTGCTCTCCAATGCCGCCGCCATCCTCTGGGAGGGCCTGGAACGGGTGAACTGGGCGGGGTTCTACCTGATGGACAAGGGGAGTCTTTTGGTAGGCCCCTTTCAGGGCAAGGCGGCCTGCGTCCGTATTGAAACCGACAAAGGGGTTTGCGGCACTGCCGTAGCCCAGGACCGGGTACAACGAGTGGAGGACGTGCACGCTTTCCCGGGCCATATCGCCTGCGACAGCGCCTCCCGCTCGGAGATCGTGCTGCCCATCCACAGCGGTGGGCGGATCGTGGGCGTGCTGGACATTGACAGCCCGGAAAGAGCCCGCTTTACGGCAGAGGACGAGAGAGGGTTGGCGCTGGTGGTGGAGGTTCTGGAGAGTGTGGCGGATTTCTCCCGGCTGCGGCTCATATAGTCCGTTACTATGATGAAAGAGGCGGTACCCTATGACCTTGCAGCAGATACACTACATCATTACCATAGCGGAAGCGGGCTCCATTAATAAAGCCGCGGAGGTCTTGTATGTGGCCCAGCCATCCCTGACCAGCGCTTTGCAGGAGGTGGAAAAGGAGCTGGGCATCACCTTGTTTTACCGCAGCGGCCGGGGCATCGCCCTGACCCAGGACGGGGCGGAGTTTCTGCTGCACGCCCGGCAGGTGTACCAGGAGTACCAGTCGCTGATGGACAAGTATGGAAAGGCCCAGAACCTGAAAAAGAAGTTCGGAGTCTCCACCCAGCACTATTCCTTTGCCGTAAAGGCATTTGTGGACCTGGTAAAGCGTTTTGACACCTCCCGGTACGAGTTCGCCATCCGGGAGACTAAGACCCTGGAGGTGCTTCAGGACGTGGGCAATATGCGCAGCGAGATTGGCGTCCTCTATCTCAGCGACTTCAACCGGGCGGCTATCCAGAAGCTTTTGCGCACCGGCGGGCTGGAGTTCCACCCGCTGACCAGCTGCCCAACCTATGTGTACCTTTGGTCCGGGCACCCTCTGGCTAAGAGGGATTCCATCGGCTTTGACGACCTGCAGGACTATCCCTGCCTCTCTTTCGAGCAGGGGGATGGCGCGTCCTTTTACTTCGCGGAGGAGATTCTGAGTACAATGGAATACGCCCGGGTCATCAAGGCCAATGACCGGGCCACCATGCTGAACCTGATGGTGGGGCTGAACGGCTACACCCTCTGCTCGGGCATCATCTGTGCGGAGCTAAATGGGGAAGGCTGCCTGGCGGTGCCCTTCCGGGCGGATTCGGTGGATGAGAGCAGCACCATGGAGCTGGGGTATATTACCCGAAAAAGCACGGTGCTGAGCCGGATAGGTAAGCTTTATATTCAGGAGGTGCGGCGGACACTGGGGCTTCCTGTTGAGCAGATTGCGGAGAACATCCCCGCCGCAGAGCGCACGGATTTTCCGCAGGAGGATCTGCGGGAAATAGACCGTATCTGCGGCGCGTGACGCATTTGTGGGAAACAAGCAGAAGAGGAGACAATTTTCCACAAAGAATCACAAATAAGTATACTCTTCCTATTTTCACAATATGGTATACTATAGCAGATAAGCCAGCATAGCGATGCTGCCAATAGAAAACCAGAAAAAGAAAGTGAATGAGC
>CANONE010000043.1 GCA_947567585.1 uncultured Clostridia bacterium
TGTACGCAAAGCGTACATCCGGAGTTTCCCTGGTCCGCGAAGCGGCCGCCTTTCGCTTGGCGAAAGGTCCGGAAAACTCCAAGCAGATTTATAGTATAATATACGCAAAGCGTACATGGGGAGATGTCCTGACGCGTAGCGGATCTGTAATGAAGTAAGGTTAAAAAATATCGTCAAGAGGAGGGTTCATTCAGATGAGGGAAGACATTTGCTCCATCCCGGTAAACGAGGTTTTCGCGCCAAAGGAGGGGTGCCCCTTCTGCCGGATGCGGGACATGCTGGAAGACCGGATGGCCACCTATATCACAGGAGCCGCCATGATGGAACCAGACGTCCGAGTGGAGACCAACCGCCTGGGCTTCTGTTCGGAGCATTTCAACCAGATTTTAGCCCGGGGCAGCAGGCTTTCCGTGGCGCTGATTTTGGAAAGCCTTCTGGCGGAAGTGCGGGAGCAGGTCTTCCCCGCCGGGAAAACGCCTCCAAAGAAAATTGCGGCCGCCGTGCATAGCCGGGAAGCCAATTGCTTTATCTGCGAAAATATCCAAAAGAATATGCGGCATCTGTTGGAAAGCACCCTTTCTCTGTGGCAAGCGGAGGAGGAGTTCCGGGAGCTGTACGCGGCCCAGCCCTTTATCTGCCTGCCCCATTACGGCCTGGTGATGGAGGCAGCCCAGAAGCTGCCCAAAAAGACGTACCCCGCTTTTGAGGCTGTCACGACTAAGCTGGCCCAGTCCTATGCCCAGGAGCTCAATGGAGACGTCACCCACTTTTGCCGGATGTTCGATTACCGCTCCGCCGGGGGCGACTGGGGTAATTCCAAAGACGCCATTGAGCGGGCCATGCAATGGCTGACAGCCCGGCCGCCGGTAGCCCGCCAAAATGCCGGGGAAAAGAACCGGTGAGCCCTCTGGCGGACGCCGCCCGTATTCCCGGCTGCTTTGACCTGGCGCAGACCCTGGACTGCGGGCAAGCCTTTCGATGGCGGAAAATAAAGGATTGCCCCGAAACCTGGGAGGGAGTGGCCTATGGCAGGCTTCTGCGCCTGGGGTCCATTGCGGATGGGCTGGAGCTCTTCTGCTCCGCCGGCGATTTAGAGGAAGTCTGGAACCGCTATTTTGATCTGGAAGAAGACTACCCCGCCATACGCAGGGCTCTCTCGGCCCTTAGCCCCGTGCTGGAGGAGGCGGTTGCCTACGCCCCTGGCATTCGTATCCTGCGCCAAGAGCCCTGGGAGGCTTTATGCTCCTTTATCTTTTCTCAAAATAACCACATCCCCCGCATCAAGAGCATCATAGAGCGCTTTTGCCAGATGTTCGGTCCGCCTATCCAGCAGGGCTTTCACGGCTTCCCCAGCCCGGAAACAGTGGCGGCTCTTTCTCCCGGAGACCTGGAAGCTCTTCATGCCGGTTACAGGGTCCCATATATACTGGACGCCGCCAGGAAGGTCGCCTCTGGAGAGATCGATCTTCTCCGCATTGAGAGGTCTCCCTTGGAATACGGCCGGGAAGAGCTGCAAAAAATCAAAGGGGTGGGGCCAAAGGTGGCGGAATGCGCGCTGCTCTACGGCTTTCATAAAACCCGATGCTTTCCTATGGATGTGTGGATGAAACGGGCCATGGGAACGCTGCTGCCGGGGGTTCGTCCCGAAGATTTAGGCGAATACGCGGGAATTGCGCAGCAGTACATATTTCATTACAGCCGGATGCATCCGGAGCTCTTTTAAATTGCGGGGCTCTGCTCACGCCCTGGTCAAGAAGCTTTTCGACAAAAGCGTCTTGACCATCTTCAATAATTTATGATTTGATCTTGCCGGTTTCGTGCCAGGGTTGGAGGGCGGAACATGGGGATAAAGTCTGTTTTAAGACAGACTCTGGAATGACGGGGAGGCTTTTTTATGGACGCTGGAGTGGAGATAAGGGTAATTTCCAAGGACCTGCTGGTTCCGGAATTGTTCGCGGGGTTTGACCGGTTTCAGGAGGTAAAGAGGTGCTGGAGAAAGGTAGAGGGCCAGTGGGTTCTAAAGGACGTGCCTTTTACGGAGGACTGGACCCCGGAGGACTACCGGCTGCTTTGCCGGAAGCTTTTCCGCTGTGTAGAGGCGGGCGGCGCCGTATGGGGCGCCTTTGCAGCCGGAGCTCTGAAGGGCTTCGCCTGCGTAGAGGGTAAGCCCATTGGCAGCCGGGGGCAGTATGCTGTTTTAGCCGAGCTGCATGTATCCCGGGACTGCCGCCGCCAGGGCCTGGGGCGGGCGCTCTTTGAGAAAGCGGTGGAGTCCGCCCGGAAGCTGGGGGTGGAAAAGCTCTACATTTCCGCCATGTCCGCGGAGGAATCCCAAGCCTTTTACCGGGGAATGGGCTGTGTGGAGGCGGAGGAATACGACCCTTATCATGTAAAGCTGGAACCTTGCGACTGCCAGATGGAATATAAGTTATAACGCCGAACGAACTTTATTTGTGCAAGTTCCCCAATTCCTCCTGACAAAACTCCTTATTTCTCGGTAGCGCTATTTGGCAGGTTTTGTGGTATAATAGAACAAGCACTCAGTTCGGAACAGAACTGTTTGACAGAGAACATTTTTAGGAAGGAAGGTAATCGTACATGGCAGGCAAGTTTTCCTCGCTTTTTGAAGCGCAGGACATGACAGTCGGCAGTCCGGCCCGGAACCTGATCCGCTTTTCCGTGCCCCTGCTTATTGGGAATATGGCCCAGCAGCTCTACAGTACGGTAGACTCTATTGTGGTGGGAAACTATGTGGGAGACCAGGCGCTGGCGGCCATTGGGGCCAGCGGCCCGGTTATCAATCTGCTTCTGGTGCTGTTTATGGGCGTATCCGTAGGCGCCAGTGTAATGGCCTCCCAGTATTTCGGGGCAAAAGAGCGGGACAACCTCTCCGAGACCATCGGCACCACCATTACGGCGACGCTGGTGTCCTCCATATTCATTATGGTGGTGGGTCCTCTGGTAACCCACCCGGTTATGAGCCTTTTGGACACGCCCCAGGACATCTACCAGATGGCCTGCGACTATCTCATCATCATTTTCTTAGGCATCATCGGCAGCGCTTATTACAACATTATCTCCGGCGTGCTCCGGGGGCTGGGGGATTCTATTATGCCCCTGGTGTTCCTGCTGGTAGCCTGCTTCTTAAACATTGGCCTGGACGTGTGGTTTGTAGCCGGGCTGCGTATGGGCGTGGCCGGGGCGGCCTGGGCCACCATTATCTCTCAGCTGCTCTCCGGGGCCCTGTGCCTGGTGCGGCTGCTGCGGATGAAGGATATCTTTACCGTAACCTGGCGCAGCCTGTGGCCTAAGTCCGCCTTTGTAAAGCGCTTAGTAAAGCTGGGCCTGCCCAGCGGCCTGACCCAGGCAATTTTCTCCTTTGCCATGATTATTGTGCAGTCTCTGACCAACTCCTTTGGCACCAATGTAATCGCGGCCAATACAGTGGTCATGCGTGTAGACGGGTTTGCCATGATGCCCAACTTCACCTTTGGCACGGCCATGACCACCTATACCGGCCAGAATATGGGGGCTGGCCGCCTGGACCGGACGGAAAAGGGCGCGAAGTCCGGCCTGATTATGGGCCTGAGCGTATCGGTAGTGCTGGTAGGGCTCATCTTAATTTTCGGCAAATACCTGATGCTGATGTTCACAAGCACGCCTGAAGTCATTGACCTGGGCCAGCGGATGCTGCGGACCTTGGCGGTGGGCTACATAGCTATGGCGGTGACCCAGGTACTCTCCGGCGTTATGCGGGGGGCGGGCGACACCATGACCTCCATGTGGATTTCTATCATCACCACCGTTGTCATTCGCGTGCCCGTTGCCTACGGCCTGGAATTCCTGACCCGGCCTGAAGGCGGCGTCATGGGCTCCGGCACCCCGGATCCTCTTTTCCTCTCGCTGCTGATCTCCTGGGTCGCCGGCGCTATTCTCACCACCATCGCCTATCTGCGGGGGAAGTGGAAGAAAAAAGCCATCACCGAAGCCGGAAAACAGGACTAAAGAGCCACGGCTCATTCCCCGCCAAGCCAACTGTGCGGAACGCGGCAAGACCGTATGGGCGGTTCCATGACTTTTGTCAAAGCAGGCGCTGTCTTCGGGGAGAGCGCCGCCCCTTTCTTCAAAAGCGATAGAGCGGCGCCCCAAGGTCTACGGAGGAGGCTTTCATGAAATCCTACACCATACACATTTTACGGTCCATGCCCAGCCAGGGGACAGTGGAGGGACGCTATGTGGGGCGGGCCCAGTCGCCATTGGCGGAGTCCGCGCTGCCGGAGCTTTTAGTCCTTAAAAGGGAGTACCTCTACCCCGAGGCCGGCTTCTTCTGCGCAAGCCCCTCCATCGCCTGCGTAGACACTCTCCGGCTTCTCTATCCCCAGGCTGACCCGGAAATCGTCTTAGAGCTGGCGGAGTGCGACTTCGGCAAATGGGAAAACCAGACCGCCGCCCAGCTGCAAGACGACCCGCTTTTTCCCCTTTGGCTGGCCGGAAAGGCGGACCCGCCTGACGGGGAGAGCGGACAGGTCTTTTTTCAGCGGGTGACGAAAGGCTTTCAGCTTTTGGTGCAGAACCTCCTGTCCCGGGGGCTTACCAGCTCCATCTTAGTGACCCATGCAGGCGTGCTGACCGCTTTGCTGGCCGCCTACGGGCTTCCCCAGGCTCCGCCCCAGGACTGGCTGTGCGCCCCTGGCTTTGGCTATTCCCTGCGGATCACGCCCAGCCTTTGGATGCGCCAGCCCGTCATGGAGGTCTTCCAAAAAATCCCGACAAAGCAGATATGAAGCAGCAAAAGCGCCGTGGATTGAAAAAACCACGGCGCTTTAATTTGTATATCAGATCCCAAAAACCACAAAGCAAAGCCCCCTGCTCCGCCCCCATCTTCCCACGCCAAAAAGTTAAACCGGCATAAAAAGTTTTTGAAGATTGTCAAGACACTTTTTTCAAAAAGTGTCTTGACCAGAGTGCGGAGCGCTGGTCTCCGGTAAAGACCGGCCTTAGATTCCCCCGCTGAGATACTCCTCCGCCGCCTGCGCCGCCACGGCGCCGTCTGCGGCGGCTGTCACCACCTGGCGCAAGGGCTTTTGCCGGACATCTCCCGCCGCGAAAACGCCGGGCAACTCCGTGCGGCAGTCCTCCCCGGCGGGGATATACCCGGCTGCGGTCAGCGTCAGCTGGCCTGCGAAAAGCTGGGAATTAGGCTCCTGCCCTACAGCGATAAACACGCCGGCGCATTCCAGAACACGGCTATCCCCAGTTGCCTTGTGGGCCACCCGCAGGCCGGTTACCCGTTGGTCATAAAGCAGTTCCTGGGGCGTGCTCTCCCAAACAAACTCCACATTTCCCGCTGCGGCCAGCACGGCCCGCTGGCTGTCCGGCGCCCGGAGCCGGTCTCTTCTGTGAACCAAATACACCTTCCTGCACAGCTTTGACAGATACAGCGCGTCCGCCACGGCTGTATTTCCTCCGCCCACAACGGCTACATCCCTATCTTTATAGAACATCCCATCGCAAGTGGCGCAGTAAGAGACCCCTCTGCCCCTAAGCTGGTTCTCCCCAGAAAGGCCCAGTTCCCGGGGCCGGGCTCCAGTGGCCAAAATGATGGTTCTCCCCTGGTAGTCCCCCTTTGAGGTATGGGCGGTTTTGATCTCTCCTGCAAGCTCCAGGGCAGCGGCTTCCTCCAGCTTGCTTTTGGCCCCAAAGCGCTCCGCTCCCGCTTTCATGTCCATAGCCAGCTGAAAGCCGCCTACGCCCTGGGGGAACCCTGGATAATTGTCGATTATGTCCGTAGTCCCCATCTGACCGCCGGGGGTAAGCTTTTCCAGCAGCAGCACAGAACGCCCGGCCCGGGCTCCATACAGGGCGGCGGTATATCCTGCGGGCCCGCCGCCGATAATCAGAATGTCATACATCTCTTTGCCCACTACTTGATCAGTTCCTCCAAAGCCTCCTTGGGCTGTAGGCCCACCAGGGTTTCGGCGATTTCCCCGCCCTTAAACAAAATGGCGGTGGGAATGCTCATCACCCCATAGCGGGCGGCCAGCTCCGGCTGCTGGTCTACATTTACCTTGCCCACCTTTACCGCGCCTTGGTTTTCCTGAGCAAACTCGTCCACAATAGGGGAAAACATCTTGCATGGGCCGCACCAGTCTGCCCAAAAATCCACCAGTACCGGCGTGCCGGCGCCCAGCGCCTCTGTGTCGAAATTCTCTTTTGTCAATGTTAGTACTGCCATTTTTTATTCCTCCTTAATTTTAAGGCTGCGGGACGCTGGCCTCCTCCGCCGGAGGCCGGCCCCTCGCGCCCGTCTTCAAAAACTCTCTATGCCGGTTTTACTCTTTGGTACAGGAAGCTTGTGGGCGGTGCGGTTGACCGCCGCCCTTGTTTTGCCTTTCGGCTTTATTATCTGGGGAAAGGGAGAGGTTTATTCTAGCTCCGCATATTTCATGAAGTCTTGGAAGCTGCCTTGGGGATACCTGGTTATGTCGAGGCTTTGAGGATTTTCCAGGCAGTCTGTGATAAGGTAGCAGGGAATCCCGGCTTTTTGGGCGGCAGCGGCGTCCTCAGCGGCGTCATTGCCCACCACGAGGCAGGTTTGGGGTGATTTTCCGGTTTTTTCCAGGACCTCTAAGAAGTAACGGGGATTGGGCTTGCAGTAGGAGTAGTTTTCATAGCTGGTAACCTCTTGAAAGTCCCCCGGGCTCAGCCCTATCCAGCTTAGCCGGGTGGCCACGCCCACTGCCGGAAACAGAGGATTGGTGGCCAAAACCACCTGATAGCCTTTGGCTTTTAAGCCCTCTACAGCCCTTTTGGCTAAAGGATTCTCTCCTGTGGCAGCCTTTGCCCCGTGAAATTCCTCCGCGTAAAACCGGTCGAACACCGGGCGCATCTCCAGCACCCTTTCCCCCAGCTCCCCGGCAAATACCTGCCAAAACCGCCGGTCGTTTTTCATGGAGCCGTCGTTTTGCATCATAGCTTTGGTACCCTTCCACACAGCGGCTGTCAAGGCCCGAGGCTCGTACCCATAAGGAGCCGCCTTCTCCGCCAAAAGCTTAAAATAGACTTCGGTAAACCTCTCCGTGGACATAGGCAGCAGCGTCCCATCCAAATCAAACAAAACCGTATCAATAAGTGGATTCATAAAAACTCTCCCTTCGGCATCACTTCTCCCATCCCCCAAGCTTCCCGGGCAAAATCGCAAAACCGTCAAACGCCAAAAGCTTCGCCGCCCCGCCTGCCGGCTTGGGGCGGTCCCTGTATATTGACTTCGTCAAGCCCCGGGGAACGCCCTTTTCAAAGGCTGTAGCAATGCCCCTACGGTCTTAGCGGCGCCCCACGGCCTTAGTGGCCACCAAATCAACCCCCGTCCCCGCAATATCCGCCACAATGACGTCGCCGATTTCCACAGGGGCCTTTGCGGCGGCCTGCCGGATGGCCTCCATAACGGAGAAAATTTTCTCTTTGGGGATATCGGTTTTGGTACGCACAGAGGTGACAGGGGCGCTGCCTCCCTCTACCCGGACGGTGGAGGTCACAGTCCGCATAGGCGCGGTGACTTCCTTTCTGCCATACTCCTCCCCCCGCTTGCAGGTATTCCCGCTGACGGAGAGCACGGCTCCATCCGGGCCGGTCTCCACCCGCAGGGGGCATCCCAGCGGGCAGCTGATGCAGGTAAGCTCTACAATAGCCATGCTACGCGCCCTCCTTTTCTTCCAAAGCCTGTACCGTGATTTCCGTCTCCGTACCGTTTAGCCATTCCTTCTTTATCACAACCTGCTCCATCTCGCCAGGAGCCATCACCGGGCGCTTGCGGCGCAAGAGCTCCCGCCCGCCGGCGCTGACGGTAACCAGGGCTTTCCGCATATTCCGGCCCACCCGGAAGCGCACCACCGTCTGATCATCCATCCGCCGGGGATCCATGGACGAGGGTACCGTGTACCGGACCGCTCCGGCAGGGACCAGGGGAATCTCCCGGCCGGCCTGGACGCGGCCCCCGGCTGCCAGACGGGCGGCGTTGCGTCCAGCCTGGGCGGCTTCTTCGGAGACATAGTCCACCAAATCGTGAACATGCAGCACGTTGCCGCAGGCAAACACCCCGGGAATGCTGGTCTCCAGGCTTTCGTTAACCTGAGGGCCGCCGGTAACCGGCGCCAGCTCCACGCCTACGGCCTTGGAAAGCTCGTTTTCCGGCAGCAGGCCCACAGAGAGCAGCAGGGCGTCGCAGTCGAAGTCCTCCTCTGTGCCGGGAATGGGCTTTAGCCTCTCATCCACCTGGGCGATGGTCACCCCCTCTACCCGCTCCCGCCCGCGAATGTCCACCACGGTGTGGGAGAGCTTCAAGGGGATGCCGTAGTCGTCAAGGCACTGGACGATGTTCCGCTTGAGCCCGCCGGAGTAGGGCATCAGCTCCGCCACGCACAGCACCTTAGCCCCTTCCAAAGTCATGCGCCGGGCCATAATCAGGCCAATGTCTCCGCTGCCCAAAATGACCACCCGCTTACCAGGGAGGTAGCCCTCCAGGTTCACCAGGCGCTGGGCCGTGCCTGCGGAAAAGATGCCCGCCGGCCTCGTGCCGGGGATATTCAGGGCCCCCCGGGGCCGTTCCCGGCAGCCCATGGCCAGAACCACCGCCTTGGCCTGGGTCTCCAAAAGACCGTCCTGCCGGCTGACGGAGGTGACGGCTACCCCGTCCCCCTCCCGGCGCAGGTCCACCACGGTGGTGCTGAGCAGGCTGGGGATCCCCAGGGCCCTGGCCTTATCTATATAGCGGGCGGCGTATTCAGGGCCGGTGAGCTCTTCCTTAAAGGTATGCAGGCCGAAGCCGTTGTGGATGCACTGGTTGAGAATTCCCCCCAGCTCCTTTTCCCGCTCCAAAATCAAAATATCCTGTGCCCCGGCTTCCCGGGCCGCGATGGCCGCCGCCAGCCCCGCGGGCCCGCCGCCGATAATGACAATGTCATGCTTCATGGTCTTCCCCCCTTGTCTGTTCCCACACAATCTGAGAGCCCTTGCCGTTTTTGCGGATGTCCCGAAGGTCCAGGGAAAGCTCTCTTGCCAGGATTTCCATTACCCGGGGCGAGCAGAAGCCGCTCTGACAGCGGCCCATCCCAGCCCGGGTCCGGCGCTTGACCCCATCCAATGTTTTGGCCCCCAGGGTACTGTGAATGGCGTCCAGAATCTCCCCCTCGGAAATTTCCTCACAGCGGCAGATGATGTTGCCGTATAGGGGGTTGTCCCGGATGATTGCGGCCCGCTGGGCGTGGGTCTTTTCCGCCAGCCGGAGGCCGCCCCTGCGCTGGGGATCGAAGCTGTCCTTTTTCTTGAGCCCCAGCTTGTCCGCCACCATATTGGCCACGTACTCTCCAATGGCCGGCGCGCTGGACAGCCCCGGAGATTCGATACCCGCCGCTTCAAAGAAGCCTTCCTCCGTCTCCTGGAGAATGAAATCGTCCCCGGCCTCGTGGGCCCGCAGCCCCATAAAGGAGGTAATCACCTGGCGCAGGGGCACATTCTTTACCCCCCAGCCGGACTTCTCCGCCACCTCCGCCAGACCTTCAGCGGTGGTGGCCGCGTCCTCCAGGTCCTCCACATCGGCGGCGGTGGGGCCCACCAGCAGGTTCCCGTGGACGGTGGGGCTTACCAGCACGCCCTTGCCCATTTTTCCGGGCAGCTGGAAGATGGTCCGGGACACATGGCCCCCGGCGGTTTTGTCCAATAGGCAATACTCGCCTTTGCGGGGGGTGATCTCCAGCTTTTCTTGGCTTACCATGCCGCGTATCACCCCGGCATGAACCCCGGCGGCGTTTACCACGGCCCGGGTGAGAATCTCCCCGGCGGCGGTTTGAAGAAGCCAGCCCTCCGGGACCCTTTGTATTCCGGTGATCTCTGTGTCAAAACGGAACTCCACCCCATTCTTGGCGGCGCTTTCCGCCAGCCCCAGAGTCAGCTCAAAGGGGCAGACCACCCCGGAAGTCTCCGCCAAAAGGGCCCCGCAGACCGCATCTGCCAAATTCGGCTCTAAGGCCCTGGCTTCCTCTCCGGAAAGCAGGGAAAGCCCCTGCACCCCGTTGGCCAGGCCCCGGTCATACAGCTCCTGAAGATGCGGCAGCTCCGCCGGGTCCAGACAGACCACCAGGGCCCCTATCCGTTTAAACGGGACGTCCAGCTCCTGCGATATCTGGTCCATCATCCGGTTTCCCTGGACGTTCATCCGGGCCTTCAGCGTGCCGGGCTCCGCGTCAAAGCCCGCGTGGATAATAGCGGAATTGGCCTTGCTGGTACCCTCGCAGACGTCCAGCGCCCGCTCCGCCACCAAAAACCCGCCTTCCCACCGGGAGAGCTCCCGGGCGATGGCGCACCCGGTCACCCCCGCGCCAACAATCACAGCGTCGTACACTCTCATAGCTTTCCTCCACCCTTCTATACAAAACGAAAATGAAAAGCCTTTGTCCAACTCCCGTTTCCTGTCCCGCCCCGAAAGCCGCCGGTGTGGGCCAAGAAATATCTACCGGTATTTACCGGCAGGAAGATTCCCCCGCGCCGGCCTGATACGGCCCCCGGCGCTACCCATAATATAGCACATTGAAAAAAATTGCGCAAGTGGAAAAAGCCCGCTTGACAGTTTCTGCAAAAAGAGGGAAAATAGAGCAAACGAAACCCCGTGCGGCCCCAAGGCGGGCCCGGGCGTCTAAAAGGAGCGGATTGACCATGAAATATATCATCGGAATTGATCTGGGCACCAGCGGTACAAAGACGGTGCTGTTTGACCAGGAAGCCAATGTAGTTGCCTGGGCCGCCATAGAATATCCTCTGTATCAGCCTCAAAACGGCTGGGCCGAGCAGGAGCCCCAGGACTGGTGGCGGGCCGCCGCCGGAACGCTGCGGCAGGTCCTGGAAGAAAGCCGCGTCGATCCCAAGGACGTGGCCGCGGTGGGCCTCTCCGGCCAGATGCACGGGCTGGTTATGCTGGACCGGGACGGCCGGGTCCTGCGCCGGTCCATTATCTGGTGCGACCAGCGCAGCGGTAAGCAGTGTGAGGAGATTACCGAGAGGGTAGGGGCGAAGCGGCTCATTGAGATTACCGCCAACCCCGCCCTCACCGGCTTTACAGCTTCCAAGCTTTTGTGGGTACGCGAAAACGAGCCGGACGTCTACCGGCGGTGCGCCCATATTCTTTTGCCCAAGGACTATGTGCGCTATATGCTTACCGGGGAGCTGGCCACGGAGGTCTCCGACGCCTCTGGGATGCAGCTTTTAGACGTGCCCCGCCGGTGCTGGAGCCAGGAGGTGCTCCAAAAGCTGGATATAGACCCCGCTCTGCTGGCCAAGGTGTATGAGTCCCCAGAAATCACCGGGGAGATTACCAGAGAGGCCGCCCAATGTACCGGCCTGCGCCCGGGCACCCCGGTGGTAGGCGGCGCGGGGGACAATGCCGCCGCCGCTGTGGGCACCGGCGTGGTGACGGACGGCAGGGCTTTCACCACTTTAGGCACCTCCGGGGTGGTCTTCGCCCATACCAGCGCCCTTTCTATTGACCCGCTGGGCCGGGTACACACCTTCTGCTGCGCCGTGCCAGGGGCCTGGCATGTAATGGGCGTGACCCAGGGCGCGGGGCTCTCCCTAAAGTGGTTCCGGGACAATTTCTGCTATTCCGAGATGGTATCGGCCCAGGGCCTGGGCATTGACCCGTATGTCCTGCTGGATAAGCAGGCCGCCCTGTCTCCTATAGGCTGCCGCAAGCTGCTTTATCTCCCCTACCTCATGGGAGAGCGCACCCCCCACCTGGACCCGGACTGCCGGGGCGTTTTCTTTGGGCTTTCCGCCATGCACTCCCGGGGCGACCTGCTTCGGGCGGTGATGGAGGGCGTGTCCTACTCCCAGCGGGACAGCCTGGAGATTCTGCGGGGCATGGGCGTCAGCGCCGGGGAAATGCTGGCCTGCGGCGGCGGCGGAACCGCCCCCCTATGGCGGCAAATGCTGGCGGACGTGTACAACTGTCCGGTGCGCACGGTACAGTCCAAGGAAGGGCCGGCCCTGGGCGCGGCGATTCTGGCCGGCGTAGGCGCCGGGCTGTATCCCTCGGTGCAGGACGCCTGCGAAAAGCTGGTAAAGCTGAACGAGCCCCAATCCCCTATAGCGGAAAACGTCCCCCAGTATGAAAAGTACTACCAGGTCTACCGCCGGCTCTACCCGGCCTTAAAGGACAGCTTCCAGGCTCTTGCCCAGCTTTGATTTAAAGGCAGGCCATTCTATATTGACGAGAGGTATTGTATGAATAAGATTGTACTGAGCGCGGATAGCACTTGTGACTTGGGCCCGGAGCTGAAAGCCAGGTATGGCGTAAGCTATTATCCCTTTCACATTATTCTGGAAGAAAAAGACTATCAGGACAATGTGGACATTACCGTGAAAGATATCTTTGACGCTTATTACGACAGGAAGGTTTTGCCCCGCACAGCCGCTATCAATGTGGGGGAATATGTAGACTACTTTGGCGGCTGGGTCCGGGAGGGATATGACGTAATCCACCTGAACCTGGGCGGGGCTATTTCCAGCGCGCATCAAAATTGTGTGCTGGCAGCCCAGGAACTGGCGGAAAGCGGCGGGGCTGGGCGGGTATATCCCATCGACAGCTACAGCCTTTCCACGGGCATCGCCCTACAGGTGATTGACGCGGGAGAAATGATTGCCGCCGGTATGCCCGCTGAAGAGATCGCTAAAAGGCTGGAGGGCAACCGGCGCCATATCCATGCCAGCTTTATTTTGGATACCTTAGACTTTATGCGGGCCGGGGGGCGCTGCTCTACCGTGGCGGCGGTAAGCGCCAATCTTCTGAGCTTAAAGCCCTGCATCGAAGTGGACAACCAGGACGGGAGCATGCATGTGGGCAAAAAGTACCGGGGGAATCTTCAGAAGGTGCTGGGGCAGTATGTGAAGGATAAGCTGGCCCAATACCCCAAGATTAAGCGGGACCACCTTTTCATTACTTACTCCACCATCGCGCCGGAAATGGCGGAGCGGGTAAAGGAAACCGTGCAAGGGATTGCGGCGTTTAAGGAAATCCACACCACCTGCGCCAGCTGCACCATCGCCAGCCACTGCGGACCCAACACCCTGGGAATTTTATTTGAGACGGAGGACTAAGCCAATGGATAGACATTCGTTTTTCAGCCGGTTTCGCGGCCAGCACCTGGTTAAGAGGACCATCGCCATGCTGGTGGCGGTGATTTTCATGGGCATTGGCGTGGGGTTTTTCATGCTGGCCTCTATGGGGTCGGACCCCTTTTCCACCCTGAATCTGGGAGTTTCCTCCAAGCTGGGTCTAAGCTTCGGAACCTGGCAGGCCATTTTTAATATCATTCTTCTGGTGATCGTGGCCTTTGTGGACCGTTCCAAGCTGGGGATAGGAACCATTGGCAACATGTTTCTGGTAGGCTTTTCCGCGGACGTCACCGGAGGGCTGCTGCGGCGGGTGCTGGTGGCGGAAGCCCTGGGCATCCCTGCCCGGATCGGAATGACGCTGCTGGGGGTTTCCATGCAGCTGGTGGGCTGCTCCCTCTATGTTACCTGTTCTCTGGGCATGGCCCCCTACGACTGTGTCAGCTATATTGTGCCGGAACGCACAAAGATCCCCTTCCGCTGGTGGCGCATCCTCACTGATGTAATATGCGTGGGCATAGGCTTTGCCTGCGGCTCCTCCATAGGCATCGGCACGCTGATCATGGCTTTTGGCACCGGCCCCATCCTCCCCCTATTAAACCGCTACTTCTCCGAACCCCTTCTATCCCGCACAGCGTGACAGAGAAAAGCCCTTCGCCGTAAGCGAACAGCCGCGCCCGCCCTCTCCTTTCACAAAATATTGTTGACATCTCCTTATGATAGTGGTACAATATAGCCAGAAAGATGCATCCAATCCTATGCGCAAAGGAGGTCAGAAGATGAGCGGGATATTTTCGTTCCTAAGCTGCTGCGGCGTTTGGCTGGTGATAGTGGCGTCACTGTTTGTGCTTATCTGGCTTGCTTTTGGCCGCAAGAAGCGGGCGGAGGACAAGGCTGTGGGCGGGCTGGAGCTGATGGCCATGTTTAAGGCGGCCCAGTCTGTTGACTGTATGCAGCGCAGGCTCCGGTAAGCCCCAGGAACCGCAAATTAGAATAAGTAGTAAAAAAGCGCCTGTCGGGGATCCGGCGGGCGTTTTTTGTGTGGGTAAATGGAGAAAACTTGCAGAATATTTTCTAATCCTCTTGACATTTTCCAGCGGCAGGCGTATTATACATATGAACAATCGCTCATATGAAAGGATGATCGATCAATGGATTCACCTCCTCTGACCCACGTTCACCAGGACACCGTCCGCCGGGTCAATGAGATTATGCCCTGCGACGAGGAGCTTTTTGACCTGGCGGAGCTCTTTAAAATCTTCGGCGATTCCACCCGCATCCGCATTCTACTGGTTTTATTTGAATCTGAAATGTGCGTGTGCGGTCTGGCGGAGCTTTTGGGAATGACCCAGTCGGCCATTTCCCACCAGCTGCAAGTGCTGAAAAAATCCAAGCTGGTGAAGTACCGCCGGGAGGGGAAGACTATCTTCTATTCCCTGGCGGACAGCCATGTGCGGACCATTCTCGACCAAGGCATGGAACATATTGCCGAGTGAAGGAGAAAAAATGGAGGATCTCTTCATAAGGGCATGCTTCCCGCTTCGTAGAAACGCTCTCTTCCGTTAACGCTGTACATTTATTTTGAAAGGATTTGATTTACTATGACAAAACGTTTCAAACTCATCGACCTGGACTGTGCC
>CANONE010000044.1 GCA_947567585.1 uncultured Clostridia bacterium
AACTATTTATTACTATATCATTTTCACGGAAATCAAGCAAGAGCCTATGACAGTTTTTTCCTTGCCCTCCGCTTTGCCCGCAGCGGCCAAAGACACTTTTTATAACGGCTTTTTTGGATGCATTAAGAGCCTTTTCTGTTTCGCTTCAAGGTTCGGCGCTATTGGGAGAGGAAGGATGCCTTTAAGTGGGATTTTACTTGACAAAAGCGCAAAAAAGAGATACCCTATCTATAGCGGAGTCTTGTACTCCCAAAAACACGGAAAAGGAAGGTGAGCCAAGTGATCGTTCCCCGAAGTAGCGACAGCGCCGACCCTTTAAAACCCTTCGCCTGGCTTGCCTTTTTGCGGGCCGGACCCAAGGGCCCGCTCTTTATACCCTTTATGAGGTAGAGTCATCCCATTTGAGCGGGCAAGGCCGCGCCCTGCGGCATATGCCGCTTTTTTATCCATACCGCCGGCGCGGCCCGGCGCTGTGTACTTCTTCCGTTTTGAAACTTTTCAAAGGAGATGGTACACAATGGAAAACGTATTTGTCAACGAAGCCCGAGAGCGTCTAGAGGCGTTTTTGGACGAGAGGCAGTTCGCCCAAGCCAGCGCGCTGGTAAAGGATATGAATCCCGCCGACGCCGCCGGACTGCTGGAAGAGCTCCCTGAACAAAAAATGCCTGTGTTCTTCCGCCTGCTGCCCAAGGAATTGGCTGCAGACGCTTTCGCCTATATGTCCCCCGAGGCCCAGGAGCTGCTGGTGCGGAGCTTCAGCGACAGAGAGCTGGAAGAGGTAATGGGCCAGCTGTTTTTGGACGACACGGTGGACATGATTGAGGAAATGCCCGCCAATGTAGTGAAAAAAATCCTCCGGCATGTGGACGCCGAAACCCGTAAGATGATTAACCAGGTGCTCAACTACCCCAAAGACAGCGCCGGAAGCATTATGACCATGGAATACGTGGACCTGAAGCGCAGCATGACCGTGGAGCAGGCTTTTCAGCGCATCCGCAGGACAGGGGTGGAAAAGGAAACCATCTACACCTGCTATGTCACGGACAGCCGCCGGAAGCTTTTGGGGATCGTCACCGTTAAAGACCTGCTGCTGGCCCGGCCGGAGGAGATCATCCGCAATATCATGGAGACAAACGTGAAGTTTGTCAGCACCCACACCGACCAGGAGGAGGCTGCCCGGGCTTTAAGTAAGTACGACTTTCTGGCCCTGCCGGTGGTGGACGCCGAAGAGCGGCTGGTAGGCATTGTCACCGTAGACGACGCCATGGACGTCATCCAGGAGGAAGCCACAGAGGACATTGAGAAGATGGCGGCTATGGCTCCCTCGGACCGGCCCTATATGAAGTCCAGCGTTTGGGAGTCCTGGCGCAAACGAGTGCCCTGGCTGCTTTTTCTCATGATCTCCGCCACCTTCACCAGCGGCATCATCTCTTCCTTTGAGGACGCCCTGGCGGCCAGCGTGGTGCTCACCAGCTTCATCCCTATGCTCATGGACACCGGCGGCAATTCCGGGGGCCAGACCTCCGCCACCATCATTCGCGGCCTCTCCCTAGGGGAAATACAGTACCGGGACGTGCCCCGGGTGCTTCTCAAGGAGTGTTCGGTGGCCCTGCTCTGCGGAGGGACCCTGGCCGCCGCCAACTTCTTAAAGCTCCTGTTTATCGACCGGGTAGGCATACCGGTGGCCTTGGTGGTGTGCCTCACTTTGATGGCCGCCATGCTGGTGGCCAATCTGGTGGGCAGCAGCCTGCCGGTCTTGGCCAAACGTCTGGGCCTGGACCCTACCGTCACCGCCAGCCCCCTCATCACCACCATTGTGGATGCGGTAGCGCTGATGATCTATTTCAATGTGGCAAAGCTGGTGCTGGGAATCTGACCTTTTAAGGCCGGCGCCCTATGGGCAGCGCCTTTTCAGGGGCGAAAGCCACGGCCAGCCGGCATACCGCCGGAGAGGCAGCGGCTCCGCATGCTATCTCTCAAAAGTCAAAAAATAAAGCGGCCGCTTTCTCTGGAGGCAATCCCAAAATAGCCGGGATTGCCTCGGGAAAAGGCGGCTGCTATCTATATTATACTTTTTTCGCTAGACGCTCCAACGCCCGGTGCAGCGGACCATACAGCACCAGCATCAGGAGAAAGTTTCCAGCCCCATGGGCCGCGTCAAACACCAGCCCGCCGGCTATCCAGGAAACCATCATCCGTACGCCACCTACAGGCAGGTATACCAGCGAACACAAAGCGCCAAACGCCAAACCGTATACGCCGGAGAGCATAGCCCACTGCCAGGCCCGCTTCATCCAGTGGAAGCCCATGGCCAGCAGGCATAAAAGCGGCCACACATATAGGTACATGACCCACCAGCTGCCAAAACCGTACAGCAGGCCCTCCACCGCCAGAAATACTCCCACCGCGCCCAGGGCCCGCCAGCCAAAGCTGAGGGTAAAGAGGATGGTTAACAGGCTTACCGCCTCAAAGTTGGGCAAAAATGCCAGCGCCTCCTTGGAGACCGCCAGCAGTACGCCCATCATGGCCATGGCGCAAAGACTTCTCAGGCGCGCCATAGGCGTTAATATGTACTTAGGGTAAGCTCAAACTTTTCCCCGTCCGCAATCGGCGTGCTGTCTACGCCTGTATTGAGCATTTCGCCCGCCGCGGTCAGACTCCAAAATTCATGCTTGCCCGCATCGGCGGCTTCGCCGTCCACTGTGGTGACAAACAGCCCGTACTGGCTGTCCTCTCCTTCAATGAGCTTCTCGTCCAGCAGGGCCGCGCCCAGCATGTCCTGGGCGGTCTCAATGGTAAAATCCTTCTCCGCGCCGTCCCGGTGGACCACCGTCAGCGTAATGGTCTTCTTTTCACCCGGCGAGGCCGCGCCTTCATCCCTGCACCCGGCCAGCAGGCCCATAGCCAGGGACAAAGCTAATAGCAGGCAAAGCGCCCGGTTGAAACACAATTTTCTAGCATTCTGCATACTTTTTCCTCCTTATTTTGGAGGGAACGGCTACCCCGGCTCTGGTCCATAGCAGGGGTAAGAGGGGCCGGGTAAAATTTGCCCCTCTGGGGGAATCGCTGAAACCCGCAGCTATCCCCCGGCCCTCTGGGCAAGTCTTCCGGCTTAGGCTTGGCGGGCGGCACAGGCCAGACCCATACGCGGCCCCTCCCTTCTCAGCAGACGCCTGCCAATGGCTTTGAGAGGCCCCTCCGCCATCACGGCGACGGGTTCGCCCAGGAATTACACCTGGTTCCTATCTTCGGCTGTCCTGGCTTAAAGCCTGTTTTTAGCAGGGCCCTAACAGGCAGCAACCACAGAGTCCCAACGGGAGCAATTTTAGCACAAGCGGGGAGGGATGTCAACAAAAAGGCGCTCCTGAATAGGAGCGCCCGCTTGCCTGAAGACCTTGGAACGCCGCTCCCGGCTTTCGGGCGCGGTCAGCTTTTTTTGCGGAGAGCAAGGAAAAAACCCGTCAGGACTTCCCGGCATTCCGATTCCAGAAAGCCCCTATAAATTTCGGGACGGTTGCCGAAAGCTTGGGGAAAATTGAGAAGGCTTCCGCAGCAGCCGGCCGCTTCGTCCTCCGCGCCAAAGATCACCCGCTGGATTCGGGCGTTTACCGCCGCCCCCATACACATCGGGCAGGGCTCCAATGTCACATAGAGATGACAGCCGGTTAGCCGCCAATCTCCCAGGCGCTCACAGGCATGGTGGATCGCTTCTATTTCCGCGTGGGCCAGCGCGCTGCCCAGCTCTTCCCGGCGGTTCCGCCCCTGCCCGATGATTTCACCTTTTCGAACCACCACGGCCCCCACTGGGATCTCTCCGGCCTCTCCGGCCTCCCGGGCCAAGGCCAAGGCCCGCTCCATATGGACCCGTTGGGGCAAAAAAGCCAAATCCATTCTACAAAAACATGGCGCCGGTATTGACCAGCATCATCAGCACCACGCACCAAAAGGCCGGAGCTCTGGCAATGCACCCTATTGACTCCCCTACGCGCAAGGGGGCCAGCTCCATTCCGGAAAAATTCTCTTGTGAAGCAGCGGCCCTCCGGCCAAAGATCTTTTTCCGGCGGAAAATCAGCAGCAGCGCCAGCGCAAAAACACCCAAGCCCAAGGGGATCAGCGTCAGCTGCTCCAGAAAGAACTCCTTTTGCGCTCCCGCCAGCAGCTCCGCATAAGAACCTAAAACCGCCAGGGCATTGTTCAGCACATGAATGCCGATGGGCACCCAAAGGTTGTTGGTTTTTACGTAGAAAAAGCCCATGGCCATTCCCGCAATGGAGGCAAACAGCGCCGAGGACATATCCAAATGCGCCATGCCAAACAGAAGCCCCGACGCGACCACCGCAAAGCCCGTGCCAAACCGCCGCAGAGAGGACAGCAGCACCCCTCTAAAGGCAAATTCCTCCATCACGGGCGCCAGCACCGCCACCCCGGCCAGCTCCAGCCAGAAGCTTTGAAGGCTCTGGGAAGCCCCTAAAATGCTTTCCACAGGGTCCGCCCCCAAGGATTTCAAGAACTCCTGTAGAGCGAATGCCGGGAAATTTCCCGCAAGACAGACCCCCAGGCCCGCCAGCATACACAAAAGCCCTGTGAAAAAACCAGTCTTTTCAAAGCGCAGGCACCAGGTCCAATCCTTCCTCCCCACCAGCATATAGACTAAGAAGGGGGCGGCAGTGGTCAAGGGCGACATGGCGATGGTCAGCCACACCAGCCCCATCTGATCGTAATAGACATTGTATCCCCCTGCCAGCGCCGCGCTGACAACCACAATCTGGAATGCCAGCTCCGCCATCACCTGGGCAACCACTAAAAGGGAAACCCGGTTTACCATCCGGGTTCCCCCGCGCTTTCGAGGGTCCTTGGGCCTTGCGGCTGAAAACTGGGGCCCAGCAGGCGCCCCCGGAGCATAGCCGCCTGGAGGATAGCCTGCATACGCCAAAGGAGGCTGCCCGGGATAAGGCGGGGGCTGCTGTCCTGGAGGCGGCTGAACCGGCGGTCCGGGCTGCGGCGAATTTGGAGCGGAGTTATAAACAGGTTGATTCATTCTTATTCTCCCATATAGGATGATTTATAGAACCGAGCACACCTTCTGGGCAAAACCCGCCGGGTCCTCAATGGCTACGCCCTCAATAAGCAGCGCCTGATCATACAAAATTTCCGCATAAAGCTTTAGTTTTTCCGGATCGCTTTCCAAAAGCCCGCAAAGCTTCTGGAATACCGGATGATCCGGGTTCAGCTCCAGCACCCGCTGGGCCTGGATCTTTTCCCGGGCGGGCATGGAGTTGAGCACCTTTTCCATTTCGGTGGAAATCATTCCCTCGGTAGAGATGCAGGCCGCGTGGCTCTTTAGGCTCCCAGAAAGCTTCACTTCCTTCACCTTGCCCTCCAGGGCCTTTCCCATAGCCTCCAAAAGGTCCTTGTGGCCCTCTGAAAGCTCCTTGGCCCGCTCCTTCTCCTCTTCGGACTGCAAATCCAAGCCCTCGGAGGAAATGTTCTTGAATTCCTTCTCCTGATACTTTTCCAGAACCCGCAGGGCGAACTCATCCACATTGTCCGTCAGGCACAAAAGCTCATAGCCCTTCTCCTTCAGCGCTTCCGCCTGGGGCAGCGCCTGTACCCGCTGGACAGTCTCCCCACAGCCATAATAAATATACGGCTGCTCCGGCTTCATCCGCTCCACATACTCTTTAAGGGTGACGGGCTTCTCCCCCTGGGAGCTCATAAACAGCGCCAGGTCCTTGAGTTCGTCCTTTTTTGCTCCATAATTGTCATACATGCCGTACTTTAGCTGCAAACCGAAGTTCTTAAAGAATTCCTCATACTTTTCCCGGTCGTTTTCCAGCATGGACCGGAGTTCGCTGGCAATCTTTTTCTCCAAACGCCCGGCAATCAGCTTTAACTGCCGGTCATGCTGCAGCATTTCCCGGGAGATGTTCAGGGAAAGATCCTGAGAGTCTACCAAGCCCTTCACAAAGCTAAAGCAGTCCGGCAGCAGGTCGGCGCACTTGTCCATAATCAGCACGCCGCTGGCGTAGAGCTGCAGGCCCTTTTCATACTCCCGGGTATAGTAGTCCATCGGCGCGTTCTTGGGGATAAACAGCAGGGCGCTGTAGGTGGCGGCCCCTTCGGTGGAGGTGCGGATCACCCGGACCGGGTCCTGCCAATCAAAAAACTTTTCCTTGTAAAAATTGTTCAGCTCCTCGTCCGTTACCTCAGACTTGGCCTTCTTCCAAATAGGCGTCATGGAGTTGAGGGTTTCCATCTCAAAGTAGGTGTCGTACTCCGGGTCCTTGCCGTCCGTGCCGGCACCCTCCTTGAGCTTGGACTTCTTCATCTCCATCTTAATAGGATAGCGGATATAGTCCGAATACCGCTTTACCAGCTGGCTTACCCGGTACTGCTCCAAAAAGTCAGAGTAGTTCTCCTCCTCGCCGTCCGGCTTGATGGTAAGGGTAATTCTTGTGCCCCGCTCTTCCATGGCGCCGGGCACAATCTCATACCCCTCCAGGCCCGAAGACTGCCAGGTCCAGGCTTCATCCGCCCCAAAGGCGCGGCTTTCCACCACCACCCGGTCGCTGACCATAAACGCCGAATAGAAGCCCACGCCAAACTGGCCGATAATATCCACGCCATCCTTTTTCTCGTTTTCATTCTTAAACTGCAGGGAACCGCTTTTGGCGATAACGCCCAGATTGTTATCCAGCTCTTCCTTGGTCATGCCAATGCCGTTGTCCGTAATGGTCAAGGTGCGGGCTTCCTTGTCCAGGTCAATGCGGATAAAGAAGTCTTCCCGGGAAAGGCCGGTTTCGCCGTCCTCAAAGCTCCTGTAGTAGAGCTTGTCAATGGCGTCGCTGGCATTGGAGATCAGCTCCCGCAGGAAAATTTCCTTGTGAGTATAAATAGAGTTGATCATTAGGTCCATCAGGCGCTTACTTTCCGCCTGAAATTCTTTGAGTGCCATAATGTAAGGGTTACTTCCTTTCTTGCCCAACCTTCCGGGGGCCAAACTTAGAATCGTTACCCTATATTATAAAATTTCCCATCCCCGCAGTCAAGGCTAACATGTTAGTGTTCATAGGAGGGGTTTTCCGGCAGCACCGCACAAAAATTGCGCGCTGGACGCCCTGCGGCCCGCCTTATTCCCTGCCCAGCAGCGCTTCATAGGTAAAAGACCCAGCGGCCCTTTTCAGCAGTATAGCCGCCAGCGCCGCGCAGGCCAGACCCAGGGCCAACAAAACCCATGCGTTTACCAGAAGGATCCCGCTGAACTGGCCCGCCACTAAAAGAATGACCGGCAGAATGAGAAACACTGCCCCCTGCTGCGCATCCTCCACGCTTTTGGCCTTGGCGGATACCCGCACAATCAGCGTTACCGCAATCAGCGACACGCCCGGGGAAACCAGCAGCATCACCAGCAGCCAGGAAAGCCCCGGCAGTACCGGCCCGCCCGCCAAAAGCGCCGCTTCTGTCTCCAACACCGCCAGCATCACCCCGAAGGAGGCCAGGGACGCCATCTCGCTGAGAAAAAATGCCGCCAGCACTTTGGCCCGGAAAATCTGTTTTAGAGAGAGGGGGCTATAAAGCAGGGTCTCTAGGGTGCGCTTTTCCTTTTCTCCCACAAAGCTTACCGCCGCCATTACGGTGGCCGCCATAATGGGAATCATCAAAAAGAACACCGGCATCACGTAGTTGAGTACGACTTTGACCATGACGCTCTCCAGGCTTCCCTCCGCTTCGTTTATGGGCAGCAAATCCAAAAGACGGCCAATATCCTGTTTCTGGTCCGGAAGGAATTTGGCTATTAGAATAAAAATAGTCGGGAGTACCACCGTCAGGACCGCCGGTACTACCAGCAGGGCTGCCAACATCCGCCTGTTGGACACAATGCCGCGCAGGTCCTTTTTGATAATCGCCGCCATCTGTCCATTCATACCGTTTCCCCCCTATGCCCGGTTAATGCAAAATACACGTCCTCTAAAGAGGGCAAGGCCGCAGATACATGGTAAATGTCTCCACCCGCCGCCACAACCTCCCGCACCATCTGTGGGATCTCCCTTTCCGATTCCACCTGGGCCTCATACTCCCCGGGCCCTGTCCGCTGGAAAGCCGCTGTTCCCCGGCTGGCCCGCAGCCGCACCCTGACGCCTGTCCGGACCAGCCCCCGCAGTTCTTCCAGCGTACCCCGGGCCAGCAGCTTGCCCTGATCCATAAGCCCATAGCAGGTGCATACCTCCTGGGCATATCGAAGCTGGTGGGTGCATAGGAATACCGTAATTCCCTGCTCCTGGGCCATGTCGCGGATCATCCGGTGAACGTTCTGGGCGCTTTCAGGGTCCAGGCCGGAGGTGGGTTCGTCTAAAAACAGCACCTTTGGCCGGTGAATCAGCGCCCGTGCCAAAGACAGGCGCTGGCGCATGCCTGTAGAGTAGGTCCCCAGCTTCTTGTCCTTGGCCTGCGTTAATTCCAGCTGGTCCAATAGATGGAGGGCCCGTTCCCGGCCTTCCCCGGCCCGCAGTCCAAAGACCGATCCATAGAAAAGGAGATTCTCAAGGCCCGTCATCCCATCGTACATCTGGGCGTGCTCCGTAACCACCCCGGAAAGGGCGTGGGCCTTTTCCGGCTGAGCCCCGGGATCCACCCCAAAGACCGCGCAGCCGCCTTCCGTGGGGGATAAAACTCCTGTCAGCAGTTTCACGGTGGTGGTCTTGCCAGCCCCGTTGGGTCCTAAAAACCCGAATACCTCCCCTGGGTGAAGAACAGCCGTCACGCCGTCTACCGCCCGCTTCCCTCCTGGGAAAATTTTGGTAGCCGCCTTTAGCTCTACTGCCTCCGTCATGCAAACTTCACCGCCGTTCCATAGGCCATGACCTCCGCCGCCCCCGCCATAATGGAGGATGTGGCGTACCGGGTACAGACAATGGCGTCCGCCCCCATGGCCTCTGCCTGGGCGATCATCCGCTGGGTGGCCAGCTCCCGGGCGTCGTCCATCATCTGGGTGTAGGCTTTCAGTTCGCCGCCCACCAGCGTCTTAAAGCTCTGGGAAATATCGCTGCCGATATGCCTGGACTGTATCGTACTGCCCCGCACCAATCCCAGGTGACGAATTTCCTTTCCGCTGACGGTCTCTGTGTTCACTACGATCATGCTGTCCACTCCTTATAGTGTTTTGATATCATTATAGTATCCTTTCCATGCGCGGTCAAGGGAAACTATAACATGTCAGATTTTTGTAAGAAATGGGCAGGGCCAGCCAAAATATCAGTTGACTTCCCCTCTCCCTTCTGCTATCATTTTTATAGAAAGGCTTTAAAACATTCAGGCTTGGAGGGTTTTGTATGGGTATGTGGTTTTTCTCTCTTTTTTCCTGCCTGCTGATTCCCGGCACCATGGTCTTCTTTGGCTTGCTATGGAAGAAGCGCCCGCCCAAGGACGTCAACCCCCTATATGGCTACCGCACCAGCATGTCCAGCAAAAGCCCGGCCACCTGGGCCTTTGCCCACGCGGTGGTCAGCCGCCTGTGGCGGCGGTGGGGAATTGTAAGCCTTTGCGGTTCGCTGGCATGCTTTATTCTTGGGTCTTTCGCCCTGGCCGGCTGGCGCTGGGCGGACCTGTGCGCGCCGGAGGCGGTAGACGCCCAAGGCATTCTCCTGCTGATTATCGTCACCATCCAGCTCATCCTTTTCATTGGCTCTATTTTCCCGGTAGAGCGCGCCCTAAAGCGCGCCTTCCACAGCGACGGCACGCCCCGCGCCTAAAAAACCCCGGCCCGCCCTTAGTAGGCGAGCCGGGGCTCTTTATATCCTGCTAACAGTTCTGGCCAGCGCGTCCAATTCCTCCCGTTTCGTAAATACAGAAGGAGACGCCCGCACCGTGCCGCCCTGAAGCGTGCCGAACTTCCGGTGGGCCGCCGGGGCGCAGTGGAGGCCGCAGCGTACGGCAATGCCGGCCTTGCCCAGCACATCGCCCACTGTCTCGCTGGGAAGCCCTTCCACATTGAAGGAGAGCACCGGGACAAACCAGGGAGCCTTGGGAGCCGGCGTGTAAAGCTTCACCTTCGGCAGCTGGGAGAGCTTGTTCCGAAGGTAATTCACCTTGGCCATTTCTTCGCTGTAAATTTTCTCCTGACCCTGCCGCTTTACAAATTCCATCCCCGCCCAAAGGCCCAGTATGCCCGGGACATTGACGGTGCCGGGCTCGTACCGTTCGGGAGGGTCCTCCGGCTGAACGAGGCTCTGGGACATGGTGCCCGTGCCCCCTTCTACCAAAGTAGCCAACTTGTCCGCCGGGTCTCGGAAAATCAACATGCCCGTGCCCATGGGGCCGTAAAGGCCCTTGTGTCCGGCGCAGCAGAGGAAGTCAATGCCGCTTTCCTGGATATGGATGGGCACTACCCCGCCGGACTGAGCCGCGTCCACACAGATTTTCGCCCCGTACTGATGACACAGGGCTGCCAAACGTTCCACCGGCACCCGCACCCCAAACACATTGGAAGCCTGGGTACAACAGAGCAGCCGGGTATTGGGGCGCAGGGCCTTTCGGAAGGATTCCAAAGTGGCGTCGTTATCTCCAGGCGCCACCTCCGCCGCGGTATAACTGATCCCCTGTTCCGCCAGCACGGTAAGGGGCCGCATCACCGCGTTGTGTTCAATATCCGTAACCACCACATGGTCTCCGGGCTTTAGATATCCCTTCAGCACCAGGTTCAGCGCCTGGGTACAGCTGGGCTGGAATACCACGCATTCCGGTCCTGGGGCGCCAAAAAGTCCGGCGGCGCATTGGCGGCACTTGTATATTGCCTGGCCGGTATTCACGCTCATGGCAAAGCCCCCCCGGCCCGGGTTTGCCCCGTAGTCCGCAAAGGCTTTGGCCACCGTCTGCCGCACGGACATAGGTTTGGGGTAGGTGGTGGCGCTGTTGTCCAGGTAAATCATGGAGCCCCCTCCCACTCCACGCGGCCAAGAATCTTGATGTGATTTTCCCGCAGGATATATTCCGCCTCATCCGTACCCTGAGGCACATAGACCCCATATCCGCAGCCAGTGGCCGCGGTGGGAGGGATCCTCTCAATAGTGGCGCGAAAGCCCCTTTTAAAGAGAATATCGCGGCTTTTCATGGCATAGGTCACTGAGCTTACCATAATCAAGGGCTTGCCCATACAATCTCACCTCTTCACAATTTTACGACTTTTGCCGCTTGTTCTATGGTATGCAAAGGGGTGGTTTTGGTGCCTAAAGCCACGGGCCGCCGCCAGCTATTGCTTGAGTGGGAACAGCCATGGGCCTAGGGCAAAAAGAAAAGCCTCCTAAAACGGAGGCTTTTCTTTATAAGCTTAGTCGCGGTTGTCGCAGTCCAGGCAGCCGGCCGCTATACATTGCGGAGAGGAGGGAAACCGGAAGCCGTATGTATTGATCTTATAGCGCTCCGTATCCTTACGCTCATCATAATTTGCAAAGAAGAATATCTTGCTTTCAGAGAGCCGCCGGTATATCAGGCCAGGATAGTGAACAGAGCTCGCCTGGTGCCATTGCAGGAACTCGTTGGCCAAAGAGGTCGTGTCAGCATAGGCCAGATCCCGCTCAAAGTCGCCGTCCAGCTTCACATAGCCGGAGGATAGCCAACCTACCTTACCCCCGTACATGGCCTTGTACCAAACTTCCTGTTTGGTAGAGGAGCGGTATACTTCAACGTCTACTACCGTTACCACCGCCCCTTTGGGCAGCCTTGTCACCACCGGACTGGTGTAGTCGGCATCGGAGTACATGTTGGTTTCAACTACGTTGACTGTGCCCCGGTAGGGGTTGCTGGGCGAGGCGTCCGTGGGCGGCGCCACCATGTTCAAAATGATATTGGGAGTCTCCCATTCATTGACGTTCAGGAATCCTCCGCCCAGATTATATACCATACTGGTCAGCGCGTCAAACTGCGCCTGGCTCATTTTGATATTGTGGCTGCGCCGGAAGCTCTCTACCGATTTCGCATACGTGCCATTGTTGACCTTGTCTATCAGAGAACCATACAGCTCGGTGTCCGTGAGGTTGTTGTAAAAGTTTGTGTTGACCTGCACTACATAGCCATAGCCCACCGTGGGGTGCTTCCGGTTCAGCTGGTCGTCTTCAATCTCAGGGACCTTCCCCTCAAACCTGGCGATGCAGTCAATCATATCCTCGGTAATCATACTGCGGCTCTTGTAGGAAGTGGCCGTGCGGCTGGTGTCCCCAGTCACCTCCACCGGGAATTCATAGTAATCCGTGGAGTAGGTCCCGCTGCTGCTGGAATAGGCCCGCAGCGTGTAGAGCCCCGCAGCGCCGAACTTCACAGGCCGCCGGAATACCCGCACCCGGTTGTCCGGCAGGCCGTACGTGGAAGTCCGCGTCTCCAGGTCGTAGGAATTGGTGGTGTATGTGCCGTTGGCGGGGCCGTCTACAATCTCGAAGCGAACCTCGTCCTTGCCCTCATCCGTCAGGGCGACCAGGTCAAACTCCGTATTCACCGCCACGGAATTCCCGTCGCCATAGGCAAAGCGCACAGCTTCCGGCGCGGTGACGGTGATGGTGCAGGCAGCCCGGGCGTTCCCCGCTCCGTCGGAAAAGGTCAGAGTAGCGGTACCCGGGGCCTTGGCGTACACAATGGCTCCGTGCTCCCGGCCATTGCCGTAGTCCACCATCTGTCCCACCAGGGCCACATCCTCATTGGTGGTGCTCCAGCTCATGCTGCCGATGTCACTGTCCACCTTGGCGTCCAGCCGGGCGCTCTGGTACTGGCTCAGCGTCAGCGAGGAGGCGCTCAGCGTCCCGTTCTGAGAGGGCCCGGGGGTAGGATTAACGCTGGGCGTATAGGGCTCCAGAAAATCCGCCAAGGAATAGCCTTTCTGGCCCGCCGCCGTCTGCACGCCCAACCAAGGATAGTGGGAGATATCCGTGATGGTCATAATGGCGTGATAGGCCACGGCGGTAATGGGCGGGTCATATTCCGAACCCGGGCCGGGCCGCACATTCAGCCCGTTGTCCGAGGTTACCCGGACCTTCCCGCCTACTTTAAACCCGCTGGGCACATCGGAAGGCGGCGTAGTAGGAGTGGGGGTGGGTTCCGGGGTGGGGGTGGGCTCAGGCTCGCCGTTGGGGTCGGCGGCCTCCGCCACATGCAGGAAAGCCCAATGGGTAGTCGGCACGTCCTTGAACTCCTGGGTGTCCCGGTCCGCGGCAAAGCCCTCGCCGGTACGCTCCAGCGCCACATTCAGCACCTTTGCCACCTCGCAGCGGGTGATGTTCCGGGCAGGCTGAAAGGTTCCATCGCCCGGGCCGCTCATCCACTCCTTCACCGTGGCGGATACAATGGCTTCATAGGCCCAGTGTCCCGGGGTAATATCACTGTACTCCACATCCCCCGCTTCCACCTGGAAGCAGCGGCCTAAAATCACCGCGAATTCCGCCCGGGAAAGCTTGCCGTCCGGATTAAAGCTTCCATCCCCAGAACCGGTCATCAGACCCATCTCCGAGACGGCGGCGATTTCTTCGTAATACTCGCTTTCCTCGTCCACGTCGCTATAGTCGCAGGAAGGGTCCTGCGGCTTGTCCTTTAAAAGCTGATAGAGCGTCCGGGCCACATCCGCCCGGGGCATCGCCTCATTGGGGAAGAAGTAAGCCCCCTTCACCCCAGGCATATAAGCCTCATGAGTACCCATGCGCAGCACCTGCCCGCTGGACTGGAACACGCTGCCCAGCAGCAGGCTGCCCCCGCCGCCCTGCTCTTTTTCCTCCTCCGGTCCGGCGGTAGGCTCCGGCGTTTCCGCCGGCTCCGGAGAGGGGTCCAAACCAGCGTCAGGCACATCCTCAGACTGGTCCAGATCCTCCTCCGGCTGGTTCTCTCCCGGATCTTCCGCGTTGCCCGCCTGGGCCCCGGCGGCCGCCGGAACCTGTGGTTCCAACTCATCCTCCTGGGCCAAAGCGGCCACAGGACAGAGCAGCAAGGAAGCCGCCAGCGCCAACGGTAAAATTCTTTGTACAATATGTTTCACCATAAGCTTTACTATGTACCTCCTATTTTCATTCAGGATTTTCAAAGGGGATGGAAGTGAAAAACCCAAAAAGCCTTGGCCTTTTAGGTGTGTCCGCCTCTATTATATCGAAAAGGTTACAAAATTGCAACCTTTTTTCGGAAATTTCCAGTTTTTGGCTGATTTCTTAAGTTCGCAGGACGCTGGCCCGCACCCCGCAGCCTTTTGCAAAAAAAGTTGCCCAATTCCGGCGAACTCCCCGCAATACCGTGAAATCCGGCCCCTAGACAGGCGCCGTTTACTACTAAACGATATTGGGAAAATCTGGGCTTGGTATGTTTACCGCTAAACGCGGGTCAGCGCAGTGTTAAGCTGCCCCGGCTTATAGGAAATCGCAGTGCTTGCCCGCGCCGGTCAGATAGACCCCGTGCTGATTCAAAACCTGTCCCGGCCATCCAGCCGCAAACAAGAGGCAGACGATTTTCTAAATCTCCTGCACCAGCACAATGTCACGCTGTTTTTCATAGGCGGGGGGCTGGCGCTGCCGCCCCACCAAGAGCTGAATATCGCACTGCTTGCCTCGCTTTAAACATAAAAAAGTGAGTGTTCTTACAGCATCTTTCAAATGCTATAAGAACACTCGCAGTGGTGCCGGT
>CANONE010000045.1 GCA_947567585.1 uncultured Clostridia bacterium
GATCTTTCCGTCATCGAACAGGATGCGGTCTCCCTTCTGAATGGAAGAAAGCACGGTGGTGAAGATTATTTAGAGCCGTGTTCCTGCGGGGGAAAAATGTTTCGACAAAACAGTGAAAATATTTCACGAAAGCTTTCTATATAATTAGTAGTACCTGTCCATCGGTCCAGGGAAATGTGGAGAAAGACTGGGTTACATTTCCTTTTGGAAAATGCAACTCGGGACTTGCAAAAAAGGCGGAATTATGGTATAATCAAGTCCGATTTTGTAGAATCTTGCCTTGTGTCTTTCGGGCCTTATGATAAGGAGTGATTTTTTTGGAGGGACTTACCAACAACAGTATGCGTATGATGGAGCGCTCCATTGAGTTCTTGTGGACCAAACAGGCGGCGCTGCTGGACAATATTTCCAACGCGGAGACCCCCAACTACAAGGAAAAGCTGGTAACCTTTGAGGAGAGTTTCCAATCCCAGCTGGAAGCCGCCGACCATGGCGGGAACAAGGCCACCAAAAAGGAAATGCGCCAGGCGATAGAAGACGCCGAATGGCAGGTGACGGAGACCGGAGAGGTTACCCGCCGGGATGAAAACGGGATCAATATCACAGAGCAGATGACGGAGCTGGTGCGCAACGCATATCAGATGCAGTACGTTTACCAGAGCCTTAACAGTGATTTGTCGGCTTTGCGCACGGCCATTGGCACGTAAAAGGATAGCCGCAATGTTTAGCGGTATTTTTAGAAAGGAACGTGGATTTCTATGGCGTTTTTAGGAACAATCAATATTATCGGTTCAGGGCTGACGGCGGAACAGCTGCGGCTAGACGTTATTTCTGAGAATATCACCAACATGAACACAACCCGAACCGAGGACGGCGAGGACCCTTACCGCCGGAAAATGGTAGTCTTTCGGGCTAATTCCGGCCGGGATAATTTCCGCATGGCTATGGCCAACGCCATGGGCGCTTCCAACCGCGGCGCCGAGGCAGCCGGCGGGGTGCGGGTTACCGAGATCGTGGAGGATGAAACGGAGTTTCCCATCAGCTATGATCCCACACACCCGGATGCGGACGAGAACGGCTATCTCCGGCTGCCCAACATCACTTTGGTGAAGGAAATAACCGACGCCATGGCAGCGACCCAGGCTTATTCCGCCAATGTAACAGCTTTCAATACGCTGAAGTCCGTAATTTCCCGGGGCCTTGATCTGGGACGCGGCTAAGGCGCAAGGTGGAGCTTGAAAAAAGTTTTAAAACTTTTTGAAACAAGAACTTGCGATTTTTAAGGAAGCGAGTATAATATATGGGGGCTCCTACGCAGGGTCCTTGCGCCATTTTTGATTCAGCATAGCATAAGAAAGGAAGGCTCATATTCATGATCACTTCATCTATATCGCCATTGCGGCCCATCGGCCTAGAGCCCCAGCCTGTTCAAGACGGCCAGGAAGCCGGCGGCTTTGGCGCAATCTTTAGGTCGGCCATTGACGCGGTGAAGGAAACGGACGCGGAGAAGACGCAGCTGCAGTATCTCCAGGCGACAGGCCAGCTTGACAACCCCGCCCAGCTGATGCTGGCCGGGAGCAAATACGAGATGTCCGTCAGTTTGTTGGTTCAGCTGCGGAACCGGGCCGTGGAAGCCTACAACGAGATTATGCGCATCAGTCTGTGATGCCGGCAATCAACGGGAATGTCTGTAGCTTCCCTAGCGGTACATAGAATTAGGGAAAACGGCAAAAGATTCGGCGGCTCTTTCAGGGCTGCAAGGGTGTGGGCGGGGTCTCTCCACCTTATCCGCGTTCCCGCTATCAAACTGCCCGCGGCCGGGCTAGGAGGTTGGCTTAAGTGGAAGATAAGGCAAAGGACATATGGTCCAAGGTGAGCGGTTTCGCCGGGGGCCTGAGTAAAACGGTGAAAATCGTCATCGTCGCTGTCATTGTAGCGGCTTTGGCGGGCCTTGCCGTACTGGTGGCGGTTAATTCCAACACCGAATACGAGGAGCTGTTCACCGATCTGACCACGGAAGACATCCGGTCCATTGAGACCTTTTTAAGCGAGGCGGGTCTGGAAGACTACAAGGTGCAGGGCATGGACACCATCATGGTGCCCAGCAACCGGGCGGACCAGCTGCGGGCCCAGCTGATTTATCAAGGCTATCCCAATTCCGGAACGGATTATTCCCTGTATCTGGGAAAGATCAGCGCGCTTTCTACGGAATCAGACCGGGCGCAGATGGTTCTGTTTCAGACGCAGACCCGGCTGGAGGGGACGATTCGCTGCTTTACGGGCGTAAAGGACGCGGTCGTTAATATCACGCCTTCCGAGGATCGCCGTTTTGTACTGGGCCAGGATGACGCGCTGAAGGCCAAGGCGTCCGTGGTGGTGACGATGAAGGAGGGCGAGAAGCTCTCGGAAGAGCTGGCGGAAGCGATTAAGACGACGGTTAGCCATTCCATCAAGGGGCTGGACGTAGAGGGAGTCAGCATTACGGACAACCTGGGCAATGAGTATGACGGCTCCAACAGCATCATGACCAGCTCTACGGTAGCCGCTTTGAAATTAGACCTGGAGGACCAGTGGAACAAGAAGCTCAACAAGCAGGTTCTGGAGGTGCTGGCCCCGATTTACGGGGAAGCCAACGTGGCTGTGGCGGTAAACACTACCGTGGAAATGAGCACGGCCTATTCGGAATCGACGGAATACGATATGCCGGAATATCTGCGGGATATTGGCGACGGAAGAGGTCTTTTAGGAAAGCGGATTTTCGAAGGCAGGATTATTCAGGGTGAAGGCGGCGCGGAAGGCGTAGTCGGCACGGACCCCAACGCGGATCTTTCAGAATATGTGGAGCGCTATACCCCCACTGGCGACGAGGAGGGCTTGGAGTACAGCGGGGAGGAAGAGTATGAGAACAACAAAACCGTTACCCAGCGGGAGACCGTGGGGGGATATATTTCGGATATAAGCGTGTCGGTCAGTATCAATAACAACGTGCCCAACACCGCCACAAGAGAAGACCTGGTAGCCCATGTGGCCCGGGCGGCGGGCATTAACGAAGCGGTGCAGGATGAGAAGGTCTCCATTATCACCCATGCTTTCTGGTCGCCCACGCCGGTGCCCAGCAATGCCGATGTGATTCTCAATCCCTTCCAGGATCTGCCCTTGTGGGTATATCTGGCGCTGCTGGCGGGACTGTTCCTGTTTATGATGCTGTTTACCGTGTTCGTATTGTTGGGGCGCCACCGGAACCGCAGGCGCATGCAGCAGCTGGAGCCTACGCCCGCCGTGCTGGGTCCTGTTGAGCAGGAGGAAGAGGAGCCGGCAATGGAAGAGGCCGAGCCTGTAGGCGCGGATATCATGGACGTACATACCGAGCGGAGTATGGAGCTGCGTAAATCTGTGCGGGAGATGGCGGAAAATAATCCGGAAATCGCGGCGCAGATGATTAAGGCTCTCTTGAGGGGAGATGAAGACGGCAATGGCGGATAAAGTCAAGGAAAAGCCCGAGAAAAAGGAGAAGCCGAAACGTGGCAAGAAGGCTGAGGCTGTGGAGGAGGCGGCTCCCGCGCCGGAGACCGAAGAAGTCCCTGGCCTAGGCCAGCCGTCCTTGATCACTTCCATGAGCGGCGCGCAGAAAGCCGCTGCTGTCATTGTTTCTCTGGGCGTTGATAAGGCTTCGCAGCTTTATCAATATATGGAACCGGAGGACGTGGAGCAGATCACCTTGGAGGTCGCCAAGTTAGGCTATCTGGACGCGGATTCAACCGAAGCCGTACTCAATGAGTACTACCAGATGTGCATGACCAACAAGGCGGTTACCGAGGGCGGGCTGGAGTATGCCAAAACAGTATTGGAAAAGGCTTTTGGCATTCAGACGGCGTCTTCCTTGTTGGATAAGGTAACGAAGTCCCTAAAAAATCGGGAATTCGCTTTTATGAACAAGGCGGGAGAGAAGGACCTATTTACCGCCTTGCAGAATGAACGGCCCCAGACCATTGCTTTGGTGCTCTCCTATGTAGAGCCGGACAAGGCGGCGGCGGTGGTGGCCCAGTTAGACCCCGAGACGCAGATTAAGGTGGTGGAGAGGATCGCTATGATGGACAGCGCTTCGCCCACCGCGGTAAAGATTATAGAGGCGGAGATGTCCAATAAGTTCGCCAGCATCTTCAGCAGCAGCAATGTCCAGGTGGGCGGCATCGACTTTGTGGCCGACGTGATGAACAATGTGGACCGCGTCAGCGAGAAGAGCATCTTCGACGGCCTCACTATGTACGACGCTGTGCTGGCCGACGAGATCCGCAAGAGGATGTTCGTGTTCGAAGATATTCTCACCATGGACGACCGCTCTGTGCAGCGTTTTGTCCGGGACTGCGACACCCACGACCTGGTGCTGGCCCTCAAGCCCGCCAGCGCGGAACTGGCCAACAAGCTCTACAAAAACATGTCTACGCGTATGGCGGAATCCATTCGGGACGATCTGGAAATCACCACCAATGTGCGCATGAAGGACGTGGACGAGGCGCAGCAGCGTATTGTTGGGCTTATCCGCGATTTGGAAGCAAAGAACGAGATTATCATTCTCAAGGGCGGCAAGGACGATATTATAGCCTAAAATACATAGAAGCGGCTTAAGGGAACCTGGCAAAGCGGCAAAGGGTGCATACAGCGGAGCATAACAGTATGTCTTTGCCCGAATGCCCTGCTATATCAGCAAACTTTCTGCCGCGCCCAGGGGCAAACGGTACAATGCCGGCCTAAACGGCAGCAAAAGTTTTTGATCAAACTTTTTTCAAAAAGTTTGCGGGGCTGGGGGCTTAAGTCCTGGGACGGTAAAATTCTCTACTTGAACCACCAAAATAAATATGCTATTATATACGGGGAGGTCGTCGGCATGCCGGGTATTTTTAAGCGCTTTGTCAATGTAAGTGCGGCAAAGTATATTTTTCCGGACGCGGAGGACCTTACCGTCGTTTCTGAAGAGCCGGAGGTCCAGGAGGCGCCTGGAGAGGAGGAAAATATCCTTCCCGAGGAACCGCCCGCTCCCGAACCGGAGCCGGAACCCACGCCGGTGGATTTTGCGCAGATTCAGGCTAAAGCCATTTTGGAAACAGCCCGTTTGGAGGCTGAGGAATTAAAACGCAAAGCTTTGGAGGATGTGGCGGAGGAACTGGAAGAACTGCGGGCGCAGGCTAAAAAGGAAGGCTATGGTATTGGCTATTCCCAAGGGATTGCCGAGGGAAGAATGGAAGCGCAAAGGGAACTGAATGAGAAAGCGGCCCTTCAGGAGAAGGACGTGCAGGAGTTCCTAAAGGGAGCGGTTCGGGCCAGGGACCAGCTTTTGGAAGACAGCAAGCAGGATTTAAAGGAGCTGGCTTTGGCCATTGCGGAGAAAGTGATTCGTGTAAGCCTAAAGAGCAGCGGCGATATCTTAATGCGTATGATCGAGTCCGCTACGGCGAAGCGCCGGCGGTGCGAGTGGGTGCAGATTTATATCGCGGACTGCGACGCCAGAGCGTCGGCGTCTACAATACCGGAGCTGACAGCGGCCCTTTCACGGCTTTCGGACCGGGTGCGGATTATTCCTATGGCCGGAGACGAATCCGGCGCCTGCATTATAGAAATGCCAGACGAGATTTTAGACGCCAGCGTATCCACCCAGTTAGACAATTTGCGGGGGATTTTGACGGAGACGGACCGGGCCCCGGGAGGCTGGATGGGATAGCGGCAAGCGGAGAGGGATATGTTTCAGGATACGATTAAGCAGGTGCGGCAGGCGGAGACCATCGGCCACACCGGGAAAATTGAAAATATCGTGGGCATGTCTATCGAGGCCAGCGGCGGCCGGGCTGCCGTGGGAGACATCTGCCGCATCTACAGCGGGGAGTCTGGCGGCCAGATACCGGCGGAAGTGGTGGGCTTTAAGAATGACCGGATGCTTCTGATGCCTTATGGAGAGATGACGGGTATTTCCTCGGGAAATTTTGTGCGCAATACCGGACACCAGCTGCAGCTGCGGGCGGGGCCTTTCTTAAAGGGGCGGATTATCAACGCCTTGGGCCAGCCCATTGACGACAAGGGCCCCTTTGAGGGCGGAGACAGCTATTACCTGGGAAGCAGTTACATAAATCCCTTGACCCGCCCGCCTATTCGGGAGAGGATGGAGTTTGGGGTAAAAGCCATAGACAGCCTTTTGACCATTGGCAAGGGCCAGCGTATGGGAATTTTCGCGGGTTCCGGCGTGGGTAAGTCCACGCTGATGGGAATGATTGCGAAAAACGTGAAAGCGGATATCAATGTCATCGCCCTGGTGGGGGAACGCGGCCGCGAGGTTCTGGAGTTCGTGGAGAAGGACCTGGGGGAGGAAGGCATGGCCCGGTCTGTGCTGGTGGTGGCTACTTCTGACCAGCCGGCTATGCTGCGTAAAAAATGCCCCACTGTGGCTACGGGTATCGCGGAGTATTTCCGGGACCAGGGTATGGATGTGCTTTTGATGATGGATTCCCTGACGCGTTTTGCCATGGCCCAGCGGGAGGTGGGGTTAGCGATAGGCGAGCCTCCGGTGGCCAGAGGCTACACGCCGTCCATTTATGCGGAGCTGCCCAAGCTTTTGGAGCGCAGCGGCAATTTCAAGAGGGGCTCGATTACGGGCATTTATACGGTACTGGTAGAGGGCGACGACACCAACGAGCCGATCGCGGACACGGTGCGCGGTATTTTGGACGGGCATATTGTGCTGACCAGAAGCTTGGCGGCGGCCAACCACTACCCGGCCATTGATATCGGGGCCAGCATTTCCCGTCTGATGGTAGAGCTGGTAGATGACCGGCATAAGCAGCTGGCGGCGCGGCTGCGGGACATTTTAAGTACATATAATCAGAATGCGGACCTTGTGTCCATCGGCGCGTACAAATCCGGCACCAACCCAAAGCTGGACTTTGCGCTGACAAAGATAGACAGGATCAACGAGTTTTTAATGCAGGGGGTTAACGAAGCCTTTAGCTACGAGCAGTGCCTGGAGCTGATGGAGAAGATTTTGTCCGGCAGGTAGGCGCATACTGGAGAGAATTCGCATAATTTGTAATATCCATTGTTTTGGGGAGGGCGGCTGACATGAAAAAATTTCAGTTCCAGCTGGATACCGTGCTGCGGTATAAGACGCAGATTTTGGATATCCGGCTGGCGGAACATGGGTCGGCGCTGGCAGCTGTACGCCGGCAGGAGACGATTTTAGAGCAGGCCCGGCAAAACCGGATGGACTGCGAGGAGGAGTACCGCCAGAGAAAGGCGGAGGGCATTACCATAGTGGAAGCCATGAAATACGAGACCGGCATAGAGGTGTTGGACGCCCGGGTAAAGCGGGAAGCCGCCGCGCTCCGGGAACTCCAAAGGGATGAAGAGAAGAAGCGCGCCGCGCTGGTGGAGGCCAAGCAGGAGACGCAGTCCCTGGAAAAGCTGAAGGACATCAAGCGCGGGGAATACGACAGCGCCATTGCGAAAGCGGAAGAAAAAGAGATCGACGATCTGGTAATGGCCAGAAGATCAGCGGCAAGCCGGGAAGCGCAGGCAGAGATTTGAACTGGGAAAACGTGAATTGCCAAGCTCGGTAGACAGGAGAAAACATGGAAAGCCGCGGTGAAACCGTTTCAAAAGGTAATTAAAGCAGCTAACAAGGCCAAAGGCGGGAAATCCGCCTGAGGGCAGCATATACAGCATATATTTAGGAAGGAGGTGTATGGAAATGAATCTAGAACTGATGGTACAAGGCGTCATGGCGGAAATCGCCCAGACCGTTCAAAATCCAGGGCAGGCCGAGCCTGGCCGGGACGGCGAGTTCGAGGCCATGCTGCGGGAGCAGAGCAAAGCTGCCGAAAGCCAGCATAAGGAACAGTGCCCCGAAAACCAGAAGCCTGAAAAAAATCAAGAAAAGCAGGAGACCAAGAAGCCTCAGGAGAATAGTGGCAAAAAGGAAGAGATCACAGAGGAAAACGGCCAGCTGGCCGCAGCCCTGGTGACCTCGCAGCCGGTAATTCCCCTAGAGGCTTTTCAGACTGCCCAGGTGAAGGTTGCGGAGGATGGCGGCGTGATCTTGGAGCCTGCCGGACTGGAAAACGCGCCTCAGGGGCCGATTGAGGCTCCCGGTGAACCGGCGGAGAATCTTGTGGCCGTGGGCGCGGAGCAGGAGGCCGTATCCAAGGAACCTGCCGCAGCCGCCCCAGAGGCCGAGCCCCAGGCGGCTGTGGAGGACCTACCGGTGGAACAGGCGGCAAAGCCCGAAGGCCGGCAGGAAAGCCAGCCGGAAATGACGGGCGGCCAGAAAGAAGCCCCTTCTCAGGCAATACGGCAGGCAAAACCGGAGGCCGAGCCCCAGGCGGAGGACGAAGTCCAGATTACCGGCGCATGGCAGGAAAGCAAACCGGTGTTCCAGGAGGTCCGGGCGGTGCCCGTAAAAGTAGCCGAGACCAAGAGCGAGCCCATTGAGGTCCAGGAGCCGGAAGCCGCCCCTAAGCTGGCGGTGCGTATTGACCAGGCGCTGGCCCAGGGGGAGACCCGTGTGGAGGTTCAGCTCTCTCCCGCTCATTTGGGAAAGCTGACCGTGGAGATCACCCGGGCCCAGGACGGCTCTTTGAGCGTGGTGCTGAATACAGCCACGGAAAGGGCCGCTGCGGTGCTGCGGCAGCATAGCGGCGCCTTGCAGAACGCTATGATGAACAGCGCGCAGGCCCCTGTAACCGTAGAGGTCCAGCAGCCCAAGCAGCCAGAGGACAGCAGCCAGTTCCTGAATCCGGATGGGCAGAACCAGCAGAATCAGCAGCAGCGGCAGCAGGAAAGCAAGCGGCAAAAAGGGGAGTCTGAGGACTTCATCCAGCAGCTGCGGTTGGGGCTGGTAGGTCTCAACTGGGAATGATTCCCAGGAAATAGGAAATTTTATGGAAGAAAGGCGGGATGAATTTGGCAACGGCAGGCATGTACGACATAGCGAACCGAATGCCCGACAAGGTAGCCCAAGCCAAGCAGGCGACCCAGAGCACCAACAAAAAAGCCGGCACAGAGCTGGACATGACCGACTTTTTGCAGCTGATGGTGGCGATGTTCCAGAACCAGGACATTGACAACGCCGCTTCTACCACCGACATGATGAACCAGATGGTGCAGATGTCCGTGGTGCAGGCGATCACCAATATCAACAAGCTGATTGACGACTCCACCGTACTTACCTACGCGGCGTCTCTGGTAGGCAAGGAAGTGACCATCGGCCAGTATAAGGGGAAGGAGCTCCAGGAAATCGTGGGCACTGTCACCGGCACGGGCACTTTGAACGGCCAGCAGGTGGTGTTTATTGGAGAAGAGAGCTATTACCTGAACGACATCATGGCCGTTGGCCGTTTGCCGGCCAAGAAGGACAATAAGCCCGGCGGCACAGAGGGCGTGGAGGACGGCGAAAAGCCCAGCGTTCCCGAAACGCCGGACAACGGCGGGAACGTAGGGGAAACCGAGGGTTCTGAAGGAACCGGCGGGCAAGAGCCCGGCGGCGAGACGGAGGGCGAATCGGGACAGGCGTAAGCAGCAAAGGAGGTCGAGGGTATGATAGACCGCGTTGCGCCGGTAGGCGGCAGCCTATCCACAGGGCAGGCGCAAAGGCCGGCCGCACCCTCTGGGAAAAGCTTCGGCGAGCTGCTGCAAAAGGCGCAGGCCACGCAGCAGGAGCAAAAGCAGTCCGCCATCAACTTTTCAAAGCACGCCATGGACCGTGCGGAAGAGCGGGGGATCGAGCTGACTCCGGCTCTGATGGAACAGCTGGCGGGGACCTTGGAGAAGGCCCAGGAGAAGGGCGCGAAAAATATTTTGGCCCTAAACGCCACACAGGCATTTATCATCAACGTCCCCTATGGCAGGGTGATCACCACCATGAATCAGGACGAGATGAAAGAGAACGTATTTACAAATATTGACGGAGCGGTGCTGCTGTAAGGCTGGCGGGACCCGAAAGGGACGCCGGGGTGCTGGCCCGAATGGCCAGTACCCGGGCCGCTCGAGAAAGGAAAGAAGAGAATGACAGGAGCGATGTATGCGGCTGTCGCGGGCCTGCGCGCCCACATGAGCGCGCTGAACGTGATCGGCCAGAACATTTCAAACGTCAACACCAACGCTTACAAGTCCACCCGGTATACCTTCCTGGAGGCGCTGTACAGCACAGTCCGGGGCGGCAGTAACGGTTCGGCGCTGCTGGGCGGCAAAAATCCGGCGCAGATGGGCTATGGTTCCTCTATTGGCACCATTGACCTGGACATGAGCACCAAGAACTACACCCCCACAGGCCGGGCCATGGACGTAATGATCGACGGCGACGGCTTCCTGCTGGTGGGCAACAAGGGCATGACCTTCACCAATGAAGAGGACCTGAAGGGTCTGTTCCTGACCCGCCTGGGCAATCTGGACTTTGACCCCAACGGCTACTTGGTAGACGGCCAGGGCAACGTGGTCTACGGCTTTATGTCCGTGGAGAATCCGGAGTATAGGGATGCGATAGACGCGGATAAGGCTGCGACCGACCCTGCCGCGCCTGAAAAGATTACGCAGCTTCCCGAAGACCTTGCCGCCGCTTTTCAAGCCGCCCCAGACAAATATTATTGGGACAAAGACGGCCAGCTGGTTCAGATTGTCAGCGATGGAGGCAACCCGGCGAAATATTCTACAAAGGTTATTGACCAGTATACCCCCCATCCTGTGCTGACCGAGATTCGTCTGCCTATGGCGGCCACAGGCGCGGAGACGCAGCCTGTACTGGACGCAAACGGCCAGCCTGTGAATCCCCCCCAGTTTACCTCTCTGTACAAGAAGGGCGAGGCTGTTTATCCCAAGTATGATCCGATAACAGGCACTATTGTGGACGCTACGGCGGACGCGGACGTTTCCTCGGCCCGCATTGAGCAGGACAGCATCAGCATTGACGAGAACACCGGCCGCATCACCTGCACGGCGGCGGGCAAGGCTGTGGTGATCGGTACCATCGCCATTGGCCGTGTCACCAACCCCAACGGCGTGACCCACGTAGACGGCCACTACTACCAGGCTTTGGAAGGCGCCGGCCGGCTGAGCCTCAATGCCATTGGCAGCTCTGTGCTTCCCAGTACTGACCCTGACAGCCCCTTCTACGATCCCAACCAGACTGGGGCCCTGGCGGGCGAGATCCCCATTGGCACCCCGGGCACCACCAAGCTGCTTAGCGGCGGCCTGGAAAGCTCCGGTACGGACCTGGCCACGGAGGTCAGCAACATGATTATGATCCAGCGCGGCTACCAGGCCAACACGCGTATCGTTACCGTTACCGACAGCATGCTGGAAGAGCTGGTAAACATGAAGCGCTAAAGCTTTTAGCAATCTATTTACGTAAGCTCCAAACAAAAGCAAGCCGGCGGCTCCGCCCAAAAGCTTTCGGCACAAAATTCGAAAAAACGGATGAAAAGTTTCGTCCACCTTTACAAAGGTGGCAGGGTGCGGGACGGCGTCCCGCGGCCTTCAAAGACCCAGATGCATTCCCACACAAACCGCGTCCGGGAGGCAGAGGACCTCCCGGGCGGGGTATATTTTAGGAGGGCAAGTTTTATGATCATGCTGACGAAGACCAGCGATGAGCGGTTCATGGTAAACCACCTGCAGATTGAATGCATTGAGCTGATCCCTGAAACCAAGATCGTCATGATGAACCGGGATTTTTATCTGGTACGGGAGACGGTGCAGGAGATCGTGGACAAGATAGCCGCCTATAACGCCAAGGTTATGGATATCCACCGCCAAGTTACCGTCAACGAAGACCCCAAGCCTGCTTCCCCTGGGCGCGGCTCTACTGCAAGGCCGGGCTTTAGAAGGTAAGCCAAAAATTAACATGAAGGTGAAAGATCAATGAACATAGGATATATAATCGGCCTGGTTCTAGCTATTGTCGTTATTGTTCTGGGTATGGCCGGCGGCTTTCCTCCGTATCATTTTGAGCAGCTAGGCAACTTTGTGGACGGCGCCAGCGTTATGATCGTAATCGGCTGTTCACTGGCAATCGTGATGGCCAGCTTTGATTTAAAGACGTTTTTGAGCATCCCTAAGCATTTTATGGTCATGCTGAAAAAACCCAAGCAGAAGCCCGAGGGGATCATCAACCAGTTGGTGGACCTGGCTCAAATTGCCCGTAAGGACGGCCTGCTGGCCCTGGAAGAAAAGGCCAACGCCCAAGAGGACCCCTTCTTTAAGCAGGCTATCATGCTGATTGTGGACGCCAACGACCCCGACCGGGTCCGGGCAACACTGGAAAACGACATTGAGTGCATGTCCGACCGGCACAATGCCGCCGCGGCCCTTTACGACAAGGCATCCGCCGTGTCCCCGGCCTTCGGTATGGTGGGCACGCTGGTGGGCCTGATCAACATGCTGCAGAACATGGACCCCACTTCTGGTTCCAGCACCATCGGTACAGACATGGGGGTAGCTTTGATTACCACTTTGTACGGCTGTATTTTGGCCCACATGATTTTTGGCCCTATCGCCAACAACCTGCGCATTCGCGACAGCGAGGAGGTCCTCAACAAGATGATTATTGTAGAGGGCATCACTTGTATTCAAGCTGGCGAAAACCCCAAGATGTTGCGTGAAAAGCTGCTGACCTTTGTGGCGCAGAAGCAGCGCGAGAAAATGGCCGAGGGCGGCGGCTCCGGCAGCGGAGAGTAAGCCATACAAAACCGGCAGGACTTTCCTGTAAAGCTTGTGCAAGGAAGCTCTTGACGGGAGGGCATGAAATTTGCTATAATAAAACGATTCTAAAAGCAGGCCCTAGCCGCCGGCTTTTCCCCAGCCACTGCTCCGCCGGGACAAAACGAGTATCCCTTCGCTGAGCATGGTCTGGCCCATACCCAGCGAAGCGGTATTAGGCGGTGGGCAAGGGAAGGCGGGCGGGAAGTTATCAAAGAAATGGAGGTGTCTGGTTGCGATGAAAAAGAGGAACAGCGGCGGCGAAGGCGGCGGCGCAAACTGGATGGACACCTACGGGGATATGGTCACGCTGCTCTTGTGTTTCTTTGTGCTTTTGTACTCCATGTCCACAGTGGATGAAAATAAGTGGAAGGCCCTGGTGCAGAGCTTTAACCCCAACGCTACCCCCACCGAGACGGAGATTGAAGCTGGAGACGAGCACGGACCTTTCGCGGACCCCAACGAGGACAACGCGGGTACCACCGACCCGGCGGAGGCGGACAAAGAAGCGAAGCAGGAAGAGATCGACCAGGCCATGGAAATGCTGTATCAGACTTTGATGCAGTATAAGGAAGAGTCCGGCATCAATGTAGAGATTACCAAGGGCGACGGCGGGGTATTCCTTTCTTTAAGGGATACGGTGTTTTTTGACGGGGAGGAGGCCACTTTGCTGCCGGCAGGACAAAAGATACTGACGGACTTGGCGCCTATTCTCAATAAGGCCGCCCCCTACATCGACCAGATCAAGGTGCTGGGCCATACTGCCCAGGCCAACAACTGGGCCAACGACATCGACTGGGACTGGGAACTGTCCTCCAGGCGGGCCTCTGTTGTGGTGGCCGAGCTGCATCACCTTTTCGCGGATATGGAGGACGGGGCTTTGGATCCAGGCTGCCTGACGGTAGAAGCCCATGGCCAGCACTGGCCGGTGGCGGGCAATGATACCGCTGAGGGTATGGCCCAGAACCGCCGGGTGGAAATGGTGATTATGGGTAAAGACCTTATGAACCAGCTGGGCGGCGCCTTGGAGCAATATGAGACAATGACAACGGAAGGCCCCGCTAAGGCCAGTTCCACACAGGCCAGCCCCGCGCCGGAGAGCGGCGGGAAGGAAAGCGGCACAAGCGGCAGCGAAAGCGGTTCCAGCGGTTCAAGTCAGGAGGGTTAGGCCAATGCCAGAGGTATTATCGCAAAGCCAGATAGACGCCCTTCTGAACTCCATGAACAATGGTGGAGGCGCTCAAGAGGAAAAGAAGGAAGAACAGCCGGAAAAGAAGTATAGAAAGTACGACTTCAGTACGCCCCGAAAGTTCACCCGTGAGCGGCTGAAGATGCTCAATAGTATATTCGACAATTACTCCCGGGTGCTTACCACCCGTATCAACGGCTTGGTCCACACCACCTGCGAAATTGAGGTGGGATCGGTGGAAGAGCAGCGGTATTATGAGTTTTCCAACGCCCTGTCCGACAACGCCGTGCTGACCACCGCTCATTTGGTGCTGGAAGGAGAGCAGGAGGAAACGCCGGTACTGCTCTATGCGGACACCCCTATTATGGTGAGCATGATGGACCGGATGACAGGCGGCGACGGGGATGTGGAGAGCCTGCCGGACGAGTATGTCTATACAGAGCTGGACCTGAAGCTTTACGAGCTGCTGATTCAGGACTTCATCTCCATGATGGGGGTGACCTGGGAGAACTACATACAGCTGGACTTTGAGTATGGCAGGGTAGAGACCAACCCCACCTTGGTGCAGCTCATCGGGTTGGAAGAAACCGTGGTGCTGATTGACATGAAGGTTGGCTTT
>CANONE010000046.1 GCA_947567585.1 uncultured Clostridia bacterium
CAAGTTTTCCTATGATGTGTGGAGGGATATTGCAGGCAGCAACCTGGTCAGTGAAATGATTGTAGGTCTATTATAATACATGGAGCGGGGTCCAAGTCAAGGGTTTTTATAAAATTTTTCATAAATTTACGCAGCAGCTGAACAACGCCCATTCATCGTCTAGGAATAGGCGGGCGCTTCCCCGCCTTGTTTCTCTTGCTCCACGGCCGGGGATAATTCAGTGATATCGAATTCTGTATTGTATTCCGGTGTATTCTTCAGAAAATCCTCCAAATCCCCGTTCATTGCGGCTGAACCGTTCCCCTTGATATCCATAAAAATCTCCAGCATAAGGGCCAGCGCGGGGATATCCTCCTTGCCCAAAGCGGTTTCTTCCGGCCCGGAGCTTACCGTTAAGCGGGGCTGTTCTTTTGGAGGCGGGTTTTTCCGCTGGCCGGCGGCTGGTCCGCAGGCTGCGCAAAGGCTTAGGGTAAAAGCCAGTAGGGCAATCCACAGTTTTTTCATTGACTCTCCCTCTTTCTTTTGGGGCGGCTGCAGCGCCGCATTCCCCTTTGTAAAATAAGAAGGCCGCCGGAGCGGCCGCGGTTGCATCCGGCGGAGGATTTTGCATCATTTTTATGGGAAGAAGGATTTCAGCCAATTGGCCACAGCGTCCGCCCCAAAAACCGCCAGCATTACCAGCGCCAGGAAAGCTACAATAGAGAGAATCTCCCCCGCAATGCCCTTGGCCGTGGGCGGCGGGGGCTCCGGATCCTCTTCCTCCGGGCCCTCCAGCCGAGCTGCCAGCGCCTGGGCTTCGGAAAGGCTTTTAAAAGGCACATATATCCGCTGGTCAGTCGGCATGGCCTGGCTATCATAAAACGCGGCGGCCGAATGGCCCAGCTCCTCCATCCGGCAGGGGATCCCGGATTGGTCCAGCCCTTCCTTTAACTGCCCAGCCATATAAAGGCCCGCCGCCGTCAGCAGCACCCAATCCTCCGGCGCTGGGGGGCGGAGCCTCTTTTCCCGGCAGCGGGGGCATTTCAGCGCCCCCTGGGGGCAGAGGGAGCGGCACTTGGGACAATATAACATCCAACCCCTCCTATACCAGCTGATTGCCGTTGATGGTCAGCTTAAATTCCAGGTTCAGCTTCCCGGCCGCTTTCCGGCAAAGGATCATACGGTCCATGAATATTTCAAAGTACTCCATAATGGAGCCGAAGCTGGGATCCACGTCCAGCATCAGCCAAATGGCGGTATGGGCTGGGTCAATCCGGACCTCGGATTTCGTGACAGAATAGTTCACCCGGTCGTGAATATCAAAGCCCTGGGGATCCTTATTCCGGACCCGGCTGCGGCGCACATCCGATTTGTCCGCCAAAATCAGGGCGGCGGACTCCGCGTTTACCGGCACGCCGGTGCCCTCGTCGTGATTGCCAATGGCTGTGGACACCAGCGCAATCTCCTCCGGGGGGAACCCCATATTGTCCAAAAGCCGGAAGGCCATGACTGCTCCGCTCTGGCTATGGTCCACCCGGTTCACCAGGTTGCCGATATCATGTAAATATCCGGCGATTTTGGTTAGCTCCACCCGCCTCTCCGGGTACCCCAGCTCGCTGAGGATATACCCCGCCGTTTCCGCCACCCGGCCCACATGGGCAAAGCTGTGCTCTGTAAAGCCCAGCGCCGCCATAGAGGCGTCTGCCTGGGCAATGTAGGTTTTTATGGCGGCGTCCTGCTTCATTTGCTGATAAGTGATCATGATTACGCTCCGTCCCATACATTTTTCATCGTACTGCTTTCTCTGCTTAAGTATAGAGTATTTCCTCTTCCATTGCAAGAATTTAGCAGTCCATATACCGGAAGTCAAAAAATGTGGTTCCTGGCTTTTAAGAAAGAGGCGCGGTTTTCGCGCCCCTCAAAACTACCGCACAAAATTTGTGAATTCTTTGGCCTCCTGCTCCGGCAAACCGAACTGTTCCTTGCCCAGCGCTATACTCTTCATCAGGAAAACCATATTCCGCGCCAGCGTCCGCATCATCTGCAAGCCCTCGGCGTCCTGCTCCGCCTGGCCCGGCAGCTGGCCGTGGATCCCGTTCCAATATTGACCGGAAGCGATGGGCATGCCGCTGATGGCAAAGAACTTATTCAGCTGGTCATACGTGGCCGTAAGCCCGCCCCGCCGGGCGGCGGCAACGGCGGCCCCCACCTTCATGGTCTTATCAAAACGGCTGCTGTAGAAAAGCCTTGTCAAAAAAGCTACCAGGGTAGCGTTGGCGGAAGCGTAATAGACCGGAGAGCCTACCACCAAGCCGTCGCAGGCCGCGAACTTTTCCGCAGCCTCATTGACCGCATCGTCAAACACGCATTTGCCCAGCTCGCCGCACTTGCGGCAGGCAATGCATCCCCGGATATCCTTGTTGCCCACATGCAGTATCTCCGTCTCCACGCCCTGCTGGTGAAAGATTTCCTCCATCTGACGCAGAGCGGTATAGGTATTTCCCTGGGAGTGCGGGCTCCCGTTTATCATAAGTACCTTCATGCTGGCTCCTCCTTTAATGGATAATAAGTATATTATACACCACCCTCGGGGAGCGGCGCAAGAAAATTTTGTTTTTTCTCTTGACTCTCCCCTTACGTTATGGTCTATACTGTCCTTACACGGAGAGGTGATCCTATGAAAACTGTTAAGGAAGTCAGCGAGCTCACCGGTGTAAGCGTCCGGACCTTACACCATTACCATGCCATCGGGCTGCTTGTGCCCAGCCGGACAACCGCCGCCGGGTACCGGCTCTACGACAACGCCGCTTTAGCCCGCCTGCAAAGCATCTTGCTGTTCCGGGAATTGGACTTTCCCCTCCGGGAAATCAAGACCATCCTGGACGCTCCCGGCTTTGACCAGCGGGCGGCCCTTACCCAGCAGATCCGGCTCCTAGAGCTGCGGCGGGACCGGCTGGAACAGATCATCGCCTTAGCCCGTGAAATTTTAGAGACAGGAGAATCAAACATGGAATTTACAGCCTTTGATACCAAGAAGATCGAGGCATATGCCCAGGAAGCCAAAGACCGCTGGGGTGAAACCGCCGCCTATCAGGAATTTTGTGAAAAGGCGGAGGGAGACGCTGGTTCCTCCCAGGCCGGCCGGCTTATTATGGAATGCTGTCAAAAGCTGGGCCGCGTCAAGGACCTGCCTCCCGAAGATCCCGCCGTACAGTCTTTGGTGGCCCGGCTGCAAGAAGTCATTTCCCACCATTTCTACAACTGCACCCCGGAGATTTTCCAAAGCCTGGGCCTGATGTACACGGCCGACCCCCGATTCCAGGAAAACATTGACAAGGCCGGCGGCCCCGGCACAGCGGCCTTTGCTCAAAATGCCATCCTCATCTATTGCAAAAAAGGGGAAGCCTAAAAAGTAACAAGCCCCGCTCGCCGCCCCGTAACAGCCAAAAGGCCCTGGAACACAAAGTTCCAGGGTCTTTTCATTTTTCAGAGGATAGGGGCCTCCGGCGGGCCGCTGCTGTCCAGGCTGGCAAAATAGTCCGCCCGCAAAATAGAATAGCACATGTCGTCGCAGATTTTCCCATCCGGCCTTCTGCTGGCCCAGGGTATGACCCCTTCCAGCTTAAACCCGCACTTCTCAATGACCCGTTGGGAGCGCCGGTTCTCCGCATAGTGGCTCACCGCCATGACATCGACCTTCCGCTTCTCAAAGGCATAGGACACCATGGCTTCCAGGGCCTCGGTCATGTAGCCGCGTCCCCAGCAGTCCTGCCGGAGCTCATAACCCACGGAAAGGCTGTTCACCTGAAAACGCCGTAAATCCGTTTGAAAGCAAATGCGGCCCACCGCCTCCCCTGTATCTTTGAGGACAATGGCATAGCACTGCTTGTTGCGGGTATCCCTGCGGAAAAGCTGGGCGGCAGAGTCCATATTCACTGCCGGGTCAAATCCCGCTGGGATCATCACCTCCGGGTCTGTGACAATTTTCAGGTAGTCCTGGAAATCCCCCCGCTTCCAATGGCGCAGCAGCAGGCGTTCGGTCTCCATTTCACCCCGGAGCTTGCTTAGTATACTCATACCTTTTCTCTCTCTAAATTTTATGTACCTATAGTTGATAAACACAATATGTCCACAGCTATTCAGCTTACACAGGCTTCATTTCCACCTATAATACTGGTAAAACTGACAGCGGATCATCCCATTGTAAAGCTTCCGGCGCTTGTCGGCAGAGCGGCCGAAAATTCTCTCAAACTCTTCCTCAGGCGTGATGACGCCATAGCTCCATCCCCGCTTAGGCTGAAATACCCGGCCCATAACCCGGTATAGCTCCCCGGCCGCCTGTTGGTCCAGCAGCCGCTGGCCATAGGGGGGATTGCAGGCCACGCAGCCAAAAGCCCCTTCCTCCTGGAAGTCCCGGATATCCCGTACTGCCGCCCGCACCGCGCCGCTCACTCCAGCCCGCTTGGCGTTTTCCAGAGTAAGCTCCACTGCCCGGGGGTCAATATCATAGCCTGTCCCGTGAAAGCCCGCGTCCCGGCGTTCCAACTCTTTCGCCCGCTCCCGCTCCCGCCGCCAAACATCCGGCTCCGCCTCCGCCCAGCTTTCCGCTACAAACCCGCGGTTTCTTCCAGGCGCGATATTCATGGCAAGAGACGCCGCTTCAATCAGCAGGGTGCCCGAGCCGCAGAAGGGGTCGAAAAAGGCGCCGTCCGGGCGCAGGCGCATCAGCTTTACCAGCGCCGCCGCCAAGGTTTCCTTCATGGGCGCGGCCATAGAGGCGGGCCGGTAGCCCCGCTTATGCAGCCCCTCTCCGCTGGTATCTATCGTTATGCTGGCCTGGTCTTTCAGGATGCGAAAGCGTATCCGGTGCAAGGGTCCTTCTTCAGGGAACCAGCTCAGCCGGTATTTTCCCTTAAGCCTCTCTACCACCGCTTTCTTTATGATAGCCTGGCAATCCGGCACACTGTGCAGGCGGCTGTTCAGACTGCTTCCAGATACGGGAAAGGCGTCCTCTTTTCCCAGGAAATCCTCCCAGGGCAGCGCCTTCACGTTTTGAAACAGCTCCTCAAAGCTCTCCGCCCGGAATTCTCCCAGAAGGATGCCTATGCGCTCCGGATACCGGCAGTTCAGATTGGCTCGGGCCAAAAGTTCTTGGCCGCCCTCAAAAAGGACCCGGCCATTCTCGGCCCGAACGTTTTCACCGCCCATTTCCCGGAGCTCCTCCGCCGCCAATCCCTCCACGCCCAGCAGGCATGGCGCGCAGTAAATCATTTCTCTTCCGGCACCAGCAGGCCGTAATCGCCGTTCTTCCGGCGGTATACCACGTTGATCTCACCGCTCTGATCATCCCGGAACATAAAGAACTCGTGGTCCAGCATATTCATCTGCATAATGGCCTCCTCGGGAGCCATTACCTTCACGGCAAAGCGCTTGGTACGGGCCACCTGTATCTCTTCTTCCGGCTCGTCATAGTACGCGTCGGCAAATTCAAGACCGGGATCCACCTTTTTAGCCTTTTCCAGGCGGGTCTTGTTCCGGCGGATCTGCCGGCCCAAGGCGGCAATTACATGGTCCAAAGCCTCGTTCATATCCAGAGCTGTTTCCTCCGCACGGCAGATCATGCCCCGCTGCCGGATGGTTATTTCAACCGTTTGCCGGTTGCGTTCAACGGTAACAGTGACCGCGGCTTCCGCGTCGTCGTCAAAGATCCGGTCAAATTTGGCCAGCTTCTTTTCCGCCAGCTCCTTAAAATTATTGCGAAGGTTGACCTTCCTGCCCGTAATGGTAATTTTCATCGCTCTTTCCTCCTTCAATAGGCCATGGGCCTCTATCTGGCTACAGTATAGCACATTCTACAAAACATTGCAAGCCTTACCGCAAAAAACTATGTCCATTTCTCAGTTCTACCCACCTTTTCCATGCGCCAAGGCTCTAAAGCACCGCCGTCCTATGCCGCGTCACATGGCAGCCCACGTTGACCGCCACCGGCAGCCCGGCAATGTGGGTGGGATATGCCTCAATGTTTACCGCCAGCGCCGTCAGGCTGCCGCCAAACCCCTGGGGCCCTACCCCGGTCTCGTTGACAGCCTCCAGCATTTTTGCCTCCAGCGCGGCGTAATAGGGGTCCGGGTTTCGCACAGACGCCTCCCGGCACAGCGCCCGTTTGGCAAGCTGGGCGCACAGCTCAAAATCCCCGCCGATCCCTACCCCCAGCACCACAGGGGGGCAGGGGTTTCCTCCCGCCTCCTTAACGGTTTGGGCCACAAAAGCGACAATCTCCTCCTCCCCCGCCGCAGGGGTAAACATTTTTAAGCGGCTCATGTTTTCGCTGCCAAAGCCCTTGGGCGCTATTGTCAGCCTGAGCCTGTCCCCGGGAACCAAGCGGGTGTGGATGACAGCGGGGGTATTGTCGCCCGTATTCACCCGGCGCAGAGGGTCGGCCACCACGGAGCAGCGCAGCAACCCCCGGGTATATCCCTCCCGCACCCCCTGGTTCACGACCTCTTCAAAATTTCCGGCGATGTGTACCTCCTGGCCCACCTCCGCCAGCACCACCGCCATGCCTGTATCCTGGCAGATGGGCACGCCCATTTCCCGGGCGGCGTCCAGGTTCCGGCAGAGGTCCTCCATCACGGGCCCGCCGATGGGGCTGGTCTCGGTCTTCGCCCCTGCCCTTACCAGTTCTTCCAAGCTTGCCGGCAGCTCCCGGTTGGCCTCTATACAAAGCTTCGCTACTACTGCTGTAATCTCTTTCCCATCTATCTCTCTCATCCGTTTCCTCCTAAAACAAAAGGCCCCGTTAGGGGCCAGTGTATGCTTTTATAGCCTCGGGAGTTCTCCCCAGGCACCCGCCATTCTTTAAGAGAATAATGGCCTTTGCCGCGTGGCGCGGTTGGCTTTCCGCCGTCCCCGCCGCGCTGGGTTTACTGCTTCTGCCCCCGGCGGGAATAGCCCCGGCGGGTTTCGTTGCCGCGCTTGAGATCAGACATCTTTTCATCGCTGGTCTGCTTAAAACGGGTGATCATATCCTCTAGGCTGCCGCTGTCGTTCCGGCGGCCCTGCCATTCAAAGTCTCCCGGCCTGCCCGGTCCCGGCTGAGGCTCAGGCCGGGGCCTTGGGGGCCGCGCCCCAGGCCGTTTACCGCCGCCAGGGCCCGGCCGGCGGGGCTTATGTTGTTCCTCAGCGGGCAAAGCCTTTTTCATGGAAAGGCTGATCTTCCCTTCCTCGCTGATGGTAAGCACCTTTACTTTCACAGTCTGCCCTTCCGACACAAAGTCGCGTATCTCGTTTACAAAAGTGGGGGCAATTTCCGAGATATGTACCATCCCCGTCTGCCCGCCTTCAAAACTCACGAACGCGCCGAACTTTGTGATGCCGGTTACCTTGCCCTCATAGATTTCTCCAACCTCAAGCCGCATGATAAAGCGCTATCCTCCTCGAAATTTCTCTTTTCACTCCGCAAAAACAGCACGGTACTCCCTTTCTTAGCGTGACGCCCCTCGCCGGAAATTCTTTAAGCATAACGCGGCCTTTCGCCCTCCCTCGCCGGCAGGGTATGTCAAGCCCCGCAGCCGCGCGTCAATCTCCGCCGCCCACGTCCACAAAGACCCTTTCATTGGGCTTGGCGTAGTCCAGATCCCGGCGGGCCCGCTTTTCCGCGTATTCCTCCATACCGCCATTGTCCAGGACCTCCTGCAGCTCCTGGTTCTTGGCTGTCTGCGCCTGTAGCTGAGCTTCCAATTGGGCCAGCTCTTCGCGCTTTTCCGCAATCTGAATCTGACGCTCTACCAATGAAAGCAACACCACCGCCGCCAAACAGAATATCGCCAGCTTCACAAGAAAACCGCCTCTCCGCTTTGTGCCGTGTTTCGCCTTTTGCATGGGCAGCTCTCCCTTCTCTTGGCTATGCGGTAAAATACTACGCTCCCATTATATACTAGTTTACGTAAGTTTTTCAAGGGTTTTTTTTCGTTTTTTTCTATGGGGCAAGCTTTTTTTGCGCTTTTTTCTTTTAGGGCAATATTTCCGGCAGGTTTTTCCTACCCGGCATACCGCCCATTCTACCGGACGCCGCGCCCATCCGGCAAGCCGCCGCGCCGCCCGCTGAACCAACAGGGATAATCCCCCGACCAGGGGATCCAAAGCCGCTATAGCCCCCCAGGCGCCCAGAGCCTGCAGCACAGCCTGCGCCAGACGGAGCCTGCCCTTATCAATGGCCAGGGCGCACAAAAACACCGCCGCGCTGCAGAACAGACAGAAGGCAATGTCTAAAAGCGCGGTGGCCAGCCGGCCGCACCGGAGCAGCGTCCGGACCAGCTTCAGCAGAAGAAACAGGCAGCCCAGCGCCGCCCCGCTGCACAGGCAAAAGCTGCCTGCCGCCAGACTGAGCCCGTTCATTTAAACAGCCTGCCGAAAAAGGAAAGCGCCGGGCTGCTCTCCGTATAAGAGACCGCCCCCACCTTGCCCTTTACCAGCATATCCCCGGTTTCGGAATTCAGGCTTTCTATATGCAGGGCTTCGCCTTTGATATTCAGCTGGCCCAAATCCGTCTGGGCGGTAATCAGCTCGTCGCTGAAAAAGTCTACCCGCCGTATGCCTGTAGCCGTCAGCCTTTCCCGGCCGTTTAAGGCCAGTTCATGCCGTTTTGCCTGTTGTTCCGCCATATGTCCATCCCCCTCCATGGGGAATGTATATGCGTAAGGCCGGTTAGGTATTCTTGGCTGGGGGCGTAAAACCCTGTCCGCCGCCTTGCTGAAAAGTAGGCAAAGCCTCTGCCGTTTTATCCCTCGATGATCCTGTAAAGGTCCCCGGCCTCTTCCTTGCGGGCGTACTCCGTCACGGAAACCACCTGGGCTTTCAGCACCCGCTCTCCCATGTGGATCTCCAGCACGTCGCCCTCCTTCACATTGTAAGAGGCTCTGGCAATGTTCCCGTTTACCAGCACCCGGCCCGCGTCGCAAGCCTCGTTGGCCACGGTGCGCCGTTTAATCAGCCGCGAAATTTTCAGATACTTGTCCAGTCTCATTTTCTCACCTCTTTTCGTTTGGCATATATCGTCCCGCCGCTAAAAAAGAAGGGACCGGATACCCGGTCCGCAGAAGGCTTCCGCTTTTACTTCTTGCCGTTCACCGCGTCCTTCAGGCCCTGGCCCGCCTTAAAAGCAGGGGCCTTGGAAGCGGCAATCTCCATGCTCTCGCCCGTCCGGGGATCCCGGCCAAAGCGGGCGGCCCGCTCCCGCACCTCAAAGGTGCCAAAGCCTACCAGCTGCACCTTGTCGCCCCGAATCAGGGCCTCGGTAATACTGTCCACTACAGCCTTCACAGCGGCCTCGGCGTCTTTCTTGGTCAGCTCCGCCTTTTCGGCAACCTCCGCAATCAGTTCAGATTTATTCATTATATGATACCTCCCAGTTTAGTCCCCGGCCAAATACTTCGGCCCGGAGCTTCTTCGTTCATTTTTCGTAACAGTAGCAATAATATCACATCCAACCCCGTTTTTCAAGGGCTTTCGCAATTTTTTGTCCCCGGGGCAGCATCAGGAGATCCTTTTTCACCAGCGCGCGGCTTAACAGCAGCCCCGTAAGGTAAATAAAGGCCCCCGAAAAAACCGCCGCCGCCAAAACGACCCATCCATGGAACCCCAGGCCGCTAAGCCCCCGGTATACCCCCCAGGCCCCCGCTCCGCATAGGGCCGCGCAGCCCAGCGGCTTTAGAAACAGCCGTCCTATAGGCATCCGCACGCCGGTTACCCGTCTAAGGCAGGCCATCTGGGAGAGTACGTAAAAGAGGTAGCACAGCAGCGTGCCCACGCCGGCCCCCTGGATGTTTATTTCCGGTATGCCGCACAAAACCCAGTTTACGCTGATTTTTATTGCCATGGCGGCCATCAGCAGCTTTACCGGCAAGTCCGCCCGTCCGGCCGCCTGCAGCATACTGGACACCGGGGTGCTTACCGCCGCCAGCAGGGAGGCGGGCCCCAGAGCCATCAGCGCCCCGGCGATAATGGGCGTGGAAGCGCCGCCGCCATACAGCAGCCCGGAAATGGGCCCGGCCAAAGCCGTTAGCCCCAGCCCCGCCGGGAAGCATACCAGCGCCGTCACCCCCAGCACCGACTCCATCCGCTCTTTGAGCTGAGGCTTATCCCCCCGGGCCCAGGCTTCCGTTACGGCGGGCAGGGCGCTCATACCGATGGCCTGGGTCAGCGCGGGCACCAATAGATAAAGGGTCATAGCCAGCGTGAAGCAGCCATAGAGGAAAGTGGGTACCGATTCCGGGTTTTCCAGGTACACGCTGGGGATCATTCCCTGGTAGACCGCCAGCAGGCGCTGGGGGTTGGCCTGCATAATATCCGCGATCCGGCTTTGGAGAAAGGTGGCGTCAACGAGGCCCGCCGCGTTCATGGCGATGGAACCGGCGGCTACAGGCCCGGTGATCCGCAGAAGAGCGCGCACCGTCTCCCCCCAGCGTCTGGCCGGGGGGGATTTCTTCCGGGCCGGCAAACTCACGCCGTCGCCCTTTATCCTCCACCGTAAGCTAAGATATGCCGCCGCGCCCAGGGAACCGGCTGTCACTCCCAGCACCGCCCCTGCCGCCGCAAAGGCAAGGGTCAAAAATTCCGCCCGGTCCGGGGTTGCCGCCGCTATACCAAATACCGTGCCCGTGGCCGCGTATTCGCCGCGCCCTCTTTCTACCGCCAGATAAGCCAGCCCCAGCCCCAGCCCCAGCTTAACGGCCGCCTCTATGATTTCAGAAACCGCCGTGGGGCCCATATTTCGCAGGCCCTCATAGTATCCCCGGTATACCGCCCCGCAGCAGGCGAAAAGTATGGCCGGGGCCAGCGCCAGCATGGGCAAAACGGCGTCCCGGCTGCCCAGCATCTTCTGGCAGTAGAAAGGAGCCAGGGCCGTCATCAGCACCGCTCCCAGAGCGCCAAACCCCAGGAACACCGGTCCCGCCGCCGCTTTTACCGCCCGCACATCATTCCAGCGCCCCAAAGAGGCGTTTTCACTCACCAGTCTGGACACCGCCACTGGAAATCCGGCCGTGGCAAGGCTGAAAACCGGCCCATAGAAATTATAGGCCACATTAAAGAGTCCCATTCCGTATTCCCCAATAAAATGCTGCAAGGGAATCTTGAAAAGCGCCCCAATCACCTTCACCACCGCCATCCCAGCCGTCAATATCACCGCCCCATATAAAAAACTCTGCTTTTTCTGCGACATCGCGTTCTCTCCTTCCGGTTCCTAAGGCCGTAGAGACTTGGGCCCAGCCTGCCGGCTCCACCGGCGCTGGACGGCCTTTACCCCTACCGCCTTTTGAAAAGGCGGAGGGAACCTTTTCTCCGACTTTATCCGGGTCCGCACCATAGGCTTTGCAAGGCCGCTTTCGGCAAAGGCAAACTCCAAAAGCCTCCTGCTCCGCCCACAAATCCCCCTGTTCAAAACCCCAAAAATTCGGATTAAAAGTTTTTGATCAAACTTTTTACAAAAAGTTTGTGGGTTGTAGGGTAAAACCCTACGGCCTTGCCTTAAGGCATGTATATTCACAGCGATATCTAACAATTGCTTTTTTTCCAGGAATGCTGTATAATTCTTCGTGACCGGCAAAAGAACTCATTTTACTGCGGAAAGGATCGATCCAAATGGACGCGGAAAAGAACAAGGCTCTAAAGCTCACGGCGGCGAAGGTTCGCCTGGGCATCTTGGAAGGCGTGTACAGCGCCAAATCCGGCCACCCGGGGGGCTCGCTCTCCTCGGCGGACATTTTTACCTATCTCTATTTCAGCGAGCTGAATATCCATCCGGAAGACCCCAAGGCCCCCAATCGGGACCGCTTTGTGCTCTCTAAGGGCCACTGTGCCCCGGGGCTTTACGCCGCCCTGGCCCAGCGGGGCTATTTCTCCCCGGAGGAGCTGAAAAAGCTGCGGCACATTGGGGCCATGCTGCAGGGCCACCCGGACATGAAGGGCACCCCCGGCGTAGACATGAGCACCGGCTCTCTGGGCCAGGGAATCTCCGCCGCCGCCGGCATGGCCTTGGCCGCCAAGATGGACCGGAAGGAGTACCGGGTCTACTGCCTTTTGGGCGACGGCGAGATCCAGGAGGGCCAGGTCTGGGAAGCCTCTATGTTCGCCGCCCATCAAAACCTGGACAACCTCTGCCTGATTCTGGACTACAATGGCCTGCAGATTGACGGCGATGTGGCTGAAGTAGCCGGAATCGAGCCTCTGGACGAAAAATTCCGCTCCTTTGGTTTTGCGGTATTCAAAGCGGATGGACATGATTTTGAAAGCCTGGAGCAGGCTTTCGCCGCCGCCAAGGCCAATCGGGGTAAGCCTTCTATCATTATCGCAAAAACTGTGAAGGGCAAGGGCGTGTCCTTTATGGAAAACCAGGCGGGTTGGCACGGCAAGGCCCCTAACCAGGAGCAGTACCAGCAAGCTATGGGGGAACTGAACGCCGCTCTGGCGGAACTCTCCTAGGCAGAGGGCATAGCCATGAAATTGAGATGCGTGAATATTGTTTCGCAGGCCCCGGAGGACCTGGTAAAGTTCTATGAGAAAGTGTTCGAAGCCTCCGCCAACGAGCTTGTCCCCGGCCGCTGGGAATTGCCCGTGGCGGATGTCACGCTGGTATTTACCCCCACATGCGAACAGGTTACCGTGCCTACAGACAGCTGCGGGCTGGAATTTCAGGTGGAGGACGTGGACGCCGCCTATACCCGGATGCAAAGCGCCGGATTGCCTGTAGGCGGGCCCCCGGTAACTTATCCTTGGAGATGGCGGGCCTTTGGCGTCAAAGATCCGGATGGCAACAATCTGGACTTTGTACAATTTGATGGCAATAAGTAGAAAGGATGGCTGTTTAAATGGCTGAAATAGTAAAGAAAGCGACCCGGGAGAGCTTTGGCGAGGCCCTGGTGGAGCTGGCAAAAACCAATCCGGACATTGTCGTGCTGGTTGCCGATCTGGCGGACGCTACCAAGGTGGAAAACTTTGGCAAGGCATACCCGGACCGTTTCATTGAGTGCGGAATCGCCGAGGGAAATATGGTGGGCGTAGCCGCTGGGCTGGCCTCCTGCGGGAAGATTCCCTTTGCCACCAGTTTTGCCATGTTCTCGGCAGGACGCGCCTTTGAGCAGGTGCGCAATTCCGTGGGCTACCCCCATCTCAACGTGAAAATTGTCGGCTCTCACGCCGGCATCTCCGTGGGCGAGGACGGCGCCAGCCACCAGTGCTGCGAGGACATTGCCCTGATGCGGACCATTCCCGGCATGGTGGTGCTGAACCCCGCCGACCACTACGAGATGCAGGCGGCTGTAAAGGCTGCGGTAGAATACCAGGGCCCCGTCTATATCCGGCTGGGCCGGCTGGCGGTGGAAAGCTGCAACAACAGCGACGATTACCATTTTGAACTGGGCAAGGGTATCACCCTGCGGGAAGGAAGGGATATCACTGTGATCGCTACCGGGCTTATGGTGGGCGAGGCCCTCAAGGCGGTGGACTCCCTGGCTTCCGCCGGCATTCACGCCCGGCTGATCGACATGCATACCGTCAAGCCCCTGGATACAGAGCTGGTGGTAAAAGCCGCTAAGGAAACCGGCCGCATCGTCACTGTGGAAGAGCACAACATCATCGGCGGGCTGGGCGAGGCTGTGGCCGCCTGCCTGAGCAAGGAATACCCCGCCCCTGTAACCAGGCTGGGCGTACGGGACGTGTTCGGCCACTCTGGGCCGGCGGTGGACCTGCTCAAGGAGTTCGGGCTGTGCGCGCAGGGAATCGAGGAAGCCGTTAAGGAGGCTTTGAAATGAACGCCTGCACCGTCCGGGAGGCTGTCCCCGGAGACGCGGACACCATCGCTTGGCTAAACGCCGCCGCCATGGGCTACGACTACCCGAAAGAAAAAACCGCCGCCCAGCTGAAAGCTCTGCTGGACAGCGGCAGGGACAAGATTCTTGTGGCAGAGGCGGAAGGCCGGGTGGTTGGGTACCTTCATTTGCAGGACTACGATCTGCTGTACAGCGATCACATGAAAAACGTCATGGGCATCGCCGTGGACCCCGCCTGCCGCCGCCGGGGCATTGGCAGCGCTTTGCTCGCTGCCGGGGAAGACTGGGCCTGCTCCACCGGCGCCTCCGGCGTACGGCTGGTTTCAGGAGAAAGCCGGAAGGGGGCCCACGCCTTTTACCGGTCTTTGGGGTACGAAGGCAGCAAGATGCAGCTGAATCTCAAGAAAGCGTTTTTTTAGGCCGCGGGAGCCTGGCCGCACCTGCAAATAGGATGCGGCGGCACGCTGCAAAAAAAAGAAGCTCGGACTAAAAGTCCGAGCTCCTTTTTTGTTATAGAAAGCTTACTTCTTCAGCTTGTAAACGTCGTAGGAATCGTCATAAGCGTTGAAGCCCTGAATCTCAACGTTGCTGTCGAAGTTGGCCTGCCACTGAGAGCAGATCTCGTCGACGTTATTGGACTCGGCAA
>CANONE010000047.1 GCA_947567585.1 uncultured Clostridia bacterium
TTCCTTGAATCCGTTCCATTTTCAACGAAAATTCTGGCATTTCTCCGGTTTTAAAACAGACTCTAGCCCTATCAAATTCGCATAGCGGTGTTCCTGAAAAAAATTTGCCGTCTTTTTCATTTTCCCCTTACCTTCTGTGGGCCTGTCCCATCTAATAGTCAGAAAGCGCTAAGTAAGGTCCCCGTTCCATCCAAAATTCTCCGCTGGCGGAACAGTTTTGGATTGCCTTTTTCACAGGTCCTGGAGCGAGGCGGCGGGCCGGCAGGTCCGTCCGCAAAATCCGGCCTTAAAAAACAGCGCGTGCCTAACCAAGAAGGAGGCGGGCTTCATGGAAAGAACCACACACCGGCGCCGGATAAGAAGGCGCCCTAAAAAAATCCGGCTGATGGTTTACGGATTTGCCGCGGCGGCGGTTTTTACGGCGGGGATCATTGTTGGCGGCATGCTGCGCCAGGAGGGCCGGGCGGAGGATTTGCCCGCCGGACTGATTCAAAGAGAAGGAGGCGTGGGCGCTGTGAAACAGGGAGTCATCGACGCCGGTTTCATTGACCAACGGGAAAAGTATCCTACCGGCTGTGAAAGCGTGTCGGCGGTAATGGCTTTGCAGTATGCCGGAATCGACGTCAGCGTGGAGGAGTTTATTGACAGCTATCTGCCCCGGGGAGAAGAGCCCTACCGCACGGAAGGGGGCGTCTACTACACCTGCGACCCCAACCGGGCCTTTATGGGGGACCCCTATTCCCAGGACGGCTGGGGGTGTTATTCGCCTGTCATTCAATCCGCCGCGGAGCGGCTGCTGGCGGACAGGTCCTCCTCGCTTAAAGTGGAAAATCTGGACGGTATGGAGCTTGGGAAAATCGTAGAGGACTACATAGACCAGGGCGTGCCGGTGATTCTTTGGGCGACTATGTACATGGAGCCTCCACAGGTGGGCGCTGTGATGACCATCGAGGGTACCGGAGAGCGGCTGGACTGGATCACCCCGGAGCACTGCCTGCTGCTGGTAGGCGCGGACGGGGATCAATACTATTTCAACGATCCTCTGGCGGGTAAAGCCGTGGCCTACGAAAAGCGGTCGGTAGAGACCGCCTACCGGGCCCAAGGGCGGCAGGCGCTGGCCATCTTGTAAAGCCGTGGGACTCAAGCCCGCCTAGCAATAAAGGCGCTTTTGGCTATTATGGAGAGTGGATTCCACCGCACTCCATAAGGAACCATAAGCGCCTTTTTATATAATTTGAAGGACCCGCCTGCGTAGAATCGGACGCCGCCCTGGCAGGAGGCTTAAAGCCCGCCCAGCTGGTCAATCTTTTCCCGCAGCTTCAGATAGTCCTCGAAAGCGGCGGGCTTTTGCGAGGGGTTGCGCAGGAGAGCGGCAGGGTGCAGGGTAGCCATCATCAACGTGCCGTTTTTGTCCACAAATTCTCCGTGCTCCTTGGTGATTTTAATATCCGGTTTCATCATCCGCATAGCGGCCACCCGGCCCAGGCAGACCACAATTTTGGGCCGCAAAAGGGCGAACTGGTTTCTCAGCCAGCCGATGCAGGCTTCCTGCTCGCCAGGCAGCGGGTCCCGGTTCTGGGGAGGACGGCATTTGACGATGTTGGCAATATAGATATTGGTTTTGCGGTCCAAATCCACCGCGGTTAACAGTTTATCCAGCAGCTGGCCGCCCCGGCCTACAAAGGGCTCTCCCTGGAGATCCTCGTGCTCCCCGGGGCCCTCGCCCACAAACAGCACCTTCGCTTTCCGGTTCCCCACGCCAAACACCACATGGCGCCGACCCTGGCACAGCCCGCACTTCCGGCAATCCATACACGCTTTCTCTAAATCATCCCAATTATCGTACATGACGGCGCCTCCTTTCCCAAGCCCACGGCCTTAGACGGAGCAAGCGCACTCCTCGCATTCGGGGATTTCACCGACAATAGGTGCGGGGTCGATGCCCTGGCGCTTGTAGTAGTCGGAGACGGCGGCTTTGATGGCCTGCTCGGCCAGGACGGAGCAGTGGATTTTCACTGGCGGCAGGCCGTCCAGGGCTTCCATAACGGCCTTGTTGGTGAGCTTCAGAGCCTCGCTGATGGGCTTGCCCTTAATGAGCTCGGTGGCCATGCTGCTGGTGGCGATGGCCGCGCCGCAGCCGAAGGTCATAAAGGAAACGTCGGTAATCACGTCCCCCTCCACCTTGATGTACATGCGCATGATATCCCCGCACTTGGGATTGCCCACCTCGCCCACGCCGCTATAGTCCTTCATTTCCCCCACATTCCGGGGGTTTGCGAAGTGGTCCATTACCTTTTCACTGTATGCCATAATAATCAATCCTTTCTTTAATAAGGCCGTAGGGACGTTGTCCCTACAACCCTACCGCCTTTAGAAAAGGCGGGCGAAACTCTTTTTACCGAATTTTTCTTGGTTTGTACCGGTAGCTTTGTGGGCGAAGCGGAAGGCTTTGCTTTTTGGGGCGTTTTGCTCTTTTCGCTTTACTCTGCTACATATATTGGTCGTAGTTTACTTTCCCGGTTTTGATGGCGTCCCAGAGGGGGGACATGCTCCGCAGGCGTTCAATAATCTTGGGCAGCACCTCCAGAATGTAGTCCACGTCCTCCATGGTATTATAGTCGCCGAAGGAAATGCGCAGGGAACCGTGGGCCACCTCGTGGGGCAGGCCAATGGACAGCAGCACATGGCTGGGGTCCAGAGAGCCGCTGGTGCAGGCCGAGCCCGAGGAGGCGCTGACGCCGTGCATATCCAGCAGCAAAAGAAGCGATTCCCCCTCTACCCCCTGGAAGCAGAAGCTGGCGTTGCCGGGGAGCCGGTGTTCACGGCTGCCGTTCAGGCGGCTGCGGGGGATTTGCAGAATGCCGTCAATGAGCTTTTCCCGCATGGGGGTGAGCCGGGCAACGCGCTGGCCGATGGTGTCTGTGGCCCGCCGCATGGCAGTGGCCAAGCCTACAATCTGGGCGACGTTCTCCGTACCGGCCCGGCGGCCCCGCTCCTGAGCCCCGCCGTCCATGAAATTATCAATAAACACGCCCGCCCGGATGTACAAAGCCCCTACGCCCTTAGGCGCGTGGATCTTGTGCCCGCTTAGGGAGAGCATGTCGATATTCTGCTCCCTCACGTCAATGGGAACATTCCCAATGGCCTGCACCGCGTCCGTGTGGAAGAGGACCCCGTGCTTTTTGCAGATTTCCCCTATCTCCGGGATGGGCTGAATGGAGCCGATTTCGTTGTTGGCGTACATGATGGTGACTAAAGCCGTGTTCTCGGTAATGGCCGCCTCCAGCTCCTGGGGGCGGACCAAGCCGTCCTCATGCACGTCGAGATACGTAACCTCAAAGCCCTCCTTTTCCAGCGCCTGACAGGTGTGCAGCACCGCGTGGTGCTCAAAGGCGGAGGTGATAATGTGGGTCTTCCCTTTCTTTCTGCGCTGGGCCCGGGCGGCCCCCTTAACGGCCCAGTTGTCGCTTTCGCTGCCGCAGCTGGTAAAATAGATCTCATTGGGTTTGGCCCCCAGGCAGCCGGCCACCGTGGCCCGGGCTTCCTCTAAAGGCCCCTTGGCCTGCTGGCCCAGCTCATACAGGCTGGAAGGATTGCCATAAATCTCTTTATAAAAGGGCAGCATCGCCGCAAGAACCTCTTCGGAAACCGCCGTGGTAGCGGCATTGTCGACATACACGTTTCTTCGGATATTCTCCATATTTTCTTTAAACTTCCTTTCGCCTCTAGGCGGCTATATAGGGAGTATTCTCTCCCTGTGAGATTAATATATACCATTTTAGTATACTTTGTCAACCCCCCAAACCCGCCCCCCGCAACTTTTTCTCCCGATAAAGGCCGCTATATTATATGGAGGCGCGGGCATAGGGCGGCATAAATTTGGAGGTGCGGGCTCACACTATTTACAAAGGGGCGTCCCGCCCTCCGCTTTGACGGCGCAGCCGCCGGCGGGGCTTCGGCAAAATCCGGCGCAAACCCCCCTTCATCCCCCCTTAGGCTTTACGAGGACAAAGCCGCCGCGCCTTGAAGCTTGACAGAAGCGGCAGGAAAGAGTACAATATATCGTAAATCATTTCGGCTGAACGCGGCACATGCCGCTTTTATATTATAACGCAACACACTATAAATGCCGGGAAACAAAGGCCGCGCCGGAGGGCGAAAGGGCCCGATGCGGCGCTTTGCCGGCTATCCATTAAGGAGGAAGATCAGTGGCAGGCAATGAAAAAAAGAATACTAGGCCCCGCCGTCAGACCGGCAAGGACCAGAGGCCCCAGGATCAGGCTTTAGGCGGCGCGGCGGAGGCGCCCCGGATTGGAAAGATTGCCGGACCAAAGCCCCAGGGGGAGAAAGCGGCGGCAAAGCCCGCCCGCAGGCCCAGGAAGTCCCCGCCGGCCGGGGGGCAGAGCCGGGCCAAGCGGCAGACCCTGGGGGCGGCCCCCATCGCGGCGGCCCAGCAGGCGGCGGTAAAGGCCGGCGCGCCCCAGGGGAACGTATGGCAGGGCGGCACGGCGCAGCCGGTGCAGAAGAGGGGCCGGGGCAGGCCCAGAAAAACGGCAAAGCCGGGGATAAAGGTCTACTTTTTAGGGGGCCTAAACGAAATCGGCAAAAATTTTACCGTGTATGAGTGCCAGGACGATATGATCATTGTGGACTGCGGCCTGGCGTTCCCGGACGAGGAGATGCTGGGAGTGGACCTGGTGATCCCCGATTTCGCTTTCGTGGAGAAGAACCGGGAAAAAATTCGGGGCATTGTGATTACCCACGGCCACGAGGACCACATCGGCGCGGTTCCCTATCTTCTTAAGAAGCTGAATGTGCCGGTATATGGCACGGCCCTGACCATCGGGCTGATTGAGAGCAAGCTCAAGGAGCACAATCTTACCGGCTCCGCCAGACTGCAGGTGACCCCGCCCGGGTCCCATATCCGTCTGGGCTGTATGGAGGTGGAGCTGATCCACGTAAACCACTCCATTGCCGACTCCGTGGCTCTGGCCCTGCACACCCCCGCCGGGGTGCTGGTGCATACCGGAGACTTTAAGATAGACTGCACCCCCGCCGAGGGAGCTATGATCGACCTGGCCCGGTTTGCGGAGCTGGGCAAGCAGGGGGTGCTGGCCCTTTTGGCGGACTCCACCAACGCCGAGCGCCCGGGCTATACCCAGACCGAGCAGACGGTGAACAATTCCCTGGACTCTCTGTTTATGCGGGCGGAGGGCAAGCGGATTATTGTAGCCACCTTTGCCTCCAGCATCAGCCGGGTGCAGATGATCATCAACTGCGCGGTAAAATACGGCCGCAAGGTAGCCCTTTCCGGCCGGAGCATGGTAAACGTGATGGGTATTGCCAGCGAGCTGGGATATCTGGACGTGCCGGACGGGGTGCTGATTGACCTGAGCCTGATTAACCGCTATGAACCCGGCCAGCTGGTGCTGATTACCACCGGCAGCCAGGGCGAGCCCATGTCGGCCCTGACCCGCATGGCCTTTTCCGACCACCGGCAGGTGGCCATTGGTCCCAACGACTTTATTATTCTCTCGGCCCGGCCCATTCCCGGCAATGAGAAAACCGTAGGGGCGGTGGTAGACGAGCTCTTGAAGCAGGGCTGCACGGTGATCTATGAATCCATGTACGAGGTGCATGTGTCCGGCCACGCCTGCCAGGGAGAGCTGAAGCTCATCCACGGCTTGGTGCGTCCGAAATATTTTATTCCGGTGCATGGCGAACAGAAGCACCTGCGCAAGCACGCGGGGCTGGCTATGGACATGGGGATGCCCCAGGAGAACATCTTTATTGGGGATATCGGAAATGTGCTGGAAATCCACGAGGACCACATGCGGCAGCTGGGAGACGTCCCCGCCGGCAGCGTGATGGTGGACGGCCTTGGCGTAGGCGATGTGGGCAGCATTGTGCTCCGGGACCGCAAGCACTTGGCGGAGGACGGCCTGATTGTGGCCGTATGCTCCATCGAGGCCAGCACAGGCCACGTAGTGGCGGGGCCGGATATCGTATCAAGAGGCTTTGTCTATGTGCGGGAATCGGAAGCCCTTATGGTGGAGGCCCGTAAACTGGTATATAACACCCTGGAAGAATGCGCCAAGCGCCGGGTCCGGGACTGGAGCGGTATGAAGCAAAACGTCAAAGACGAGCTTTCCCGCTTCCTTTACCGCAAAACCCAACGCAACCCCATGATCCTCCCCATCATCATGGAAGTCTAGCAGCGTGACCCAGCGTGACACTGGACCCGCTTCGCGGGGGTCTCACCTGCCGGTTCGGTCGGGTCAGAACGATCCCCACTGGGGATCTTCCCCGGGCAAAGCCCCGCCCTCGCAGGCAGGGAACTTGCTAGCCGTGCGGACGCGGTCCGTTAGATGCTACCGAGGCTCTCTTTAACTGGCGGTTGGGTGGAAGCGACGCCCTAAAGGCTTTTATGTAGATGGGGCTTCCGGCTTCGAGGCAGGAGCTAATGGTGCGGAATCGACAAAAAATCGGGATAAAAGTTTCGTCCACCTTTACAAAGGTGGCGGGGAGTGGGGGCAGAGCCCCCACGGCCCTAGGCAAGGAGCTGAAAACGCATTGAGGAGGAAGAAGATTTGGGTGACGTCGCCGCTGATGTATCTGATGGCGGCGGCGATGGTGACGATGGCCGCCGCCAGTTACCCGTACAACAGAATTGTCTTCGCTGTGGAGCTGACAGCGGCGGGGCTCTGCTCCCTGGCGGCGGTAGCCTCCGGGGTGATCTACCGGCAGAACGCGGCGGCGGCCCTGAAAGCGGCGGGAAAGGTGCTTAATGCCGAAGACGAGGAAGCTTTGCAGGAATTTGCTATGCCGGTGGCGGTGGTAGCGCCCGCGGGGGACTTGGTGTGGGTAAACGACGCTTTCCGGGCTTCTCTGGGAAACGGCAGGCCCTGTGTGGGAGAAGACGTGCTGGCTTTCATTTACCCCAAAACCTTCCGGCAGGTGCTGGGCGAGAAGGGGGCCTCTGTGTCCCATGGCGGGCGGGAATATACCGTCTATGGAGCCAAGGCCGCCCGGGGGCATGTGCTCTATTTTGTGGATGACACGTATTTTAAGAATATCAGCCGGGAATACCGGGAGCGCCGGCCCGTGGTGTGCATCGCCGTCTTTGACAACCGGGAGGAGATGGCCCGGGACAGCGTAGGCGGCGAGGAGTCCCGGATCACGGCGGAGGTAGAGGCTGTGCTGCGCGGTTGGGTGCTGGACGAGATGCAGGGGTTCGTCCGCAAGCTTTCCAATGGCCGGTACCTGATCCTGACCGACGACGCCCACATTGAAGAGGCCAAAGAAAAGCGGTTTCGGGTACTGGACCAGGTCCGGGAGATCAAAAACAGCCGCAACCACATGAGCGCCACGGTATCCATCGGCGTGGGCCGCAGCGGCCAGGATCTATCAGAAAGCGAGCGCTGGGCCCGGCAGGCCATTGATATGGCTTTGGGCCGGGGCGGCGACCAGGTAGCGGTAAAGCAAGGGGGCGATACATACGAGTTCTTTGGAGGACTCTCAAAGGGTGTGGAAAAGCGGGACAAGGTCCGCACCCGTGTAATTGCCGCCACACTCACCGACCATATAAAGGCCAGCGACCGTGTGTTCATTATGGGACACACCAACTCCGACCTGGACAGCGTGGGGTCCGCCGTAGGCATGTGGGCGGCTGTTTACAAGGGCCTTGAAAAGCAGGTCAACATTGTTCTCAACCGCAGCCAGACTTTGGCGAGATCCCTGGTGAGCATGATAGAGGAGGCGTACCCGGACGAGAAGGTGTTCATCAGCCCTGCCGAGGCCCTGCAGCTGGCCACGGGCCGGTCTTTGCTGATTGTGGTGGACACCCATTCCGTCAACTATGTGGAGAGCCGGGAGCTGCTGGAAAAGGCGCCCCGGATAGTCGTCATCGACCACCACAGGATGATGGTGACCCATATTAAGAACGCTCTGATTTTCTACCACGAGCCCTATGCCAGCTCCGCCTCCGAGATGGTGACCGAGCTGGTGCAGTATATCAAGTCCTCCTCCATTGACGGAGTGGACGCCCAGGCGCTTTTGGCGGGCATTATGCTGGACACCAAGAATTTCGTCCTGAAAACCGGCGTGCGCACCTTTGAAGCCTCCGCCTACCTGCGGCGCTGGGGCGCGGATACCGTCACGGTAAAGAAGCTTTTCTCCAATACTCTGGAAAGCTACAAGCGCCGTTCCCAGCTGGTCTCCGGCGCGGAGATCTACAAGGGCTGCGCCATCGCCACCTCCAGCTGGGAGTTTGAGGACATGCGGGTGGCCGCCGCCCAGGCCGCCGACGAGCTGCTGTCCATTCAGGGCGTGCGCGCCTCCTTCGTCCTCTATAAAACCGGCGTGGACGTGAACATCTCCGGCCGCAGCCTGGGGGACGTCAACGTGCAGGTCATCCTGGAGGAATTCGGCGGCGGCGGCCACCTAACCATGGCCGGCGCTCAAATCAAAAGCATCACCATCGGCGAAGCCCGCCGCGCCCTGATCCGCGCGTTGGATGGGAAGCTGGAGGACTAAGACCTTAAAGGAAGCCAAAAAGGAGGACACATCATGCTATGCAACGAGTTTGACCCGGAGAGCAAGGCGATTATTAATCCGGAGGACTGTATTGAGCCGGTGGAAGGGTTTCCGGAGATTTGTGTTGGAATTTTCTCAAAGCCGATTGTGGAGTGGGCGCTAAAGACCTACGGCGGGGAGGAAATCAGCCACTTTGGGTGCTGCATTGGGGCGATTCCCATTTACCGGGTGGAGGCTTTCGGGACCAGCGCGGCAATGTTCATGCCTTTAGTGGGCGGGCCGGGGGCGGCCAGCACCATGGAGGAGAGTATTCCCAAGGGCGGGAAATGCTTCGTATACTTCGGGGCGGCGGGGGTGCTGCAAAAGGGCATCTCCCACGGCAGGCTCCTGCTGCCCACCGGGGCGGTCCGGGACGAGGGCCTATCCTACCACTACCTGCCCCCGGCGGATGAGATGGACCTGGACCCCATAAGCGTCTCCGCCTGCCGGGAAGCGCTGGAAAGCCTGGGCGTTCCCTATGCCCAGGGGAAGACCTGGACCACGGACGCCTTTTTCCGGGAGACCCGGCAGAAGGCCGTCCGGCGGAAGGAGCAGGGCTGCATCTCTGTGGAGATGGAGTGCGCCAGCTTAGCGGCGGTGGCGCGGTTTCGGGGCGTGCCCTTCGCGGAGTTTTTCTATGCCACGGACACGGTGGACGATGCCGGCTGGGACGGTGGTATTCTTCATGAAAAGGGCCGGGGGCTGGAGGAAATCTGCTTCCGGGCGGCCATAGAGACGGGCAAGAACATGATTGCCAAGACGCGGAATCAGCGGAATAATTAAATTTTTTATAGAAGGGAAGACAGAGCCATGAAAGTGATCTTATTGCAGGACGTAAAGAGCATCGGTAAGAAAGGGGACCTTTGCAATGTCTCCGACGGCTACGCCAGGAATTTCCTGCTGCCTAGAAAGCTGGCCAAAGAGGCCAACGCCCAGGCCATGAACGAGTTTAAAAACGCCGAAGCCGCCAAGGAGTACAAGGTGAAGGTGGAGACCGAGAAGGCCCAGCAAAACGTGGCCGCCCTCTCCGGCAAGGTGGTGAAGATCACCGCCAAGGCCGGCCAGAACGGCAAACTCTTTGGCTCCGTTACCGCCAAGGAGCTGGCGGAGGAAATCAACAAGCAGTACGGCGTGGAAGTCGATAAGCGCAAGATCGCTTTGGAAAACGACATCAAGTCCTTCGGCACCTACAACTTCGACGTCAAATTCTACAACGGCCACACCGCTACCATGAGCGTTGTGGTGGCCGAGGGCTAAGGCCGCAGGGCTCTGCCCTGCAACCCGCAAACTTTTTGAAAAAAGTTTGATCAAAAACTTTTACTCCGACGTTTTTCTGTTTTTGAAACGGTAGCTGCTGCCACGGGGCCGAAGGTTCCATGGGTCACCGGCCTTTAGGGATCGGACACCTAGCTGGCAGCGGGGTGGAGCTACCCTGTCCCTTAGCTCACCGTTGGTTTCCGTGGTAGCCTGCGGCGTCGCCCTGGCACCAGGGGAACGGCTCACAATAAATTCGGCATAAAGTTTTGGTCCACCTTTTTCAAAAGGTGGTGGGGTTGTAGGGGCAAAGCCCCTACGGCCTTAAGGAGAGGAGGCCCACAGTGGAAGAGTTTCTGAATACGCCGGCGCAGGCGGGGATGCAGATGCCGTTTAGTTTAGAGGCGGAGCAGTCGGTGCTGGGAGCGGTGCTGCTGGACCCGGAGTGTCTTTCGGTGGTAGCGGAACTGCTGCCCAAGGCGGAGTATTTCTACGCGGTCAACAACCAAATGATCTACGGGGCCATGCTGGAGATGTACACCTTAGGCCAGCCGGTGGACTTTGTCACAGTGCTGGAAAAGCTTCGGGACGTGAAAGAGTTCGACCGGGAAACCGGGCGGGTGTATTTGGCCCAGTTAGCCCAGCTGGTACCCTCCATCAGCAATGTGGAGGTATACGCGAAAATCGTCCGGGACCGCTATGACGTGCGCACGCTGATGCAGGCGGCCCGGAGCATTCTGGACGACGCCGGAGCAGGGGCGGAGGAATCCTCCCTGCTGCTGGACTCCGCCGAGCAGCGTATTTACGAAATCCGCCAGGGAAAATTCACCCAGGGTTTGCAGCCTATAAAGGAGATTCTTCTGGACACTTTCGACCGGCTGGACCGGCTGAATTCTCCGGATAAGGACAAGTACCGGGGGATTCCCACCGGTATCGGGCTTTTAGACAGCACCATCACGGGCCTTAACCGGTCGGACCTAATTGTGCTGGCGGCCCGGCCCGGCGTGGGGAAGACCAGCTTTGGGCTGAACATAGCCCGCCACGCATCCATTACGGCCAAGAAGCGGGTAGCCTTTTTCTCTCTGGAAATGGGCAAGGAGCAGCTCTGCTCCCGGCTGCTCTCTACGGAGGCTTCGGTGGAGGGCACCAAGCTGCGCAGCGGAGAGCTCTCGGATGTGGAGTGGACCCGGCTGATTGAGGCGGGGGACATCCTCAGCAAGGCAGAGCTGTACTTTGACGACATGCCGGGCATCACAGTGCCGGAGATCAAAGCCAAGGTCCGGCGCTTAAAGGACGTGGGGCTGGTTATTATCGACTATTTGCAGCTGATGTCCAGCGCCAAGCGCATTGACAACCGGGTCAACGAGGTGGCGGAGATTACCCGGAGCCTAAAGATCATGGCCAAGGAGCTGGACGTGCCGGTGATCGCCATGTCCCAGCTGCGCCGGCCCACGGACCGCTCTAAGGACCACCGCCCCGGGCTTTCCGAGCTGCGGGACTCCGGCTCCATTGAGCAGGACGCGGATATCGTCATCTTCCTTCACCGGGAAGCTTACAACGCCGCCAGCGAGGGCGGGGAGGTCACCGAGGACATGGACGCCAGCGCCGCTGAGATCATTGTGGCTAAAAACCGCCATGGGGCTACCATCGATATCCCCGTCCACTGGCAGCCGGAATATATGCGCTTTACCTCCCGGGAGGTTATCCGCTATGAATAAAGGGGTCTTGGCCGGGGCAAAACTTCCGGCTCTGCCGGAGGCGGGGCGGCTGGTAGTGGGCTTTTCCGGGGGCGCGGATTCCACAGCCCTGGCCCACTGGCTTATGGGACAGGTTCCTAAGGAACGGATTGTACTGGCCCATGTCAACCACCTGCTTCGGGGGGAGGAGGCCCAGCGGGACCAGCACTTTGCCGAAGATTTTGCAAAGCGGCACGGTCTTCCATTGGAAGTTTTGCGGGAGGATGTGGCCCGGTTGGCCCAAGAGCGGGGGCAGGGCTTGGAAGAGTGCGGCCGGGCGGTGCGGTACGGCTTCTTTTCCCGGCTGGCCCCGGAGAAGGACGACCGCGTTCTCACCGCCCACACCGCCAATGACAACGCGGAGACAGTGCTGCTCCATCTTTGCCGGGGGGCGGCCTTAGAGGGGCTCTGCGGGATTCCGTACCAGCGGGGAAAAATCCTGCGGCCCCTTCTGGAGGTGAGCCGGGAGGAAATTGAAGCGTACTGCCGGGAGAATGGGCTTAGCTTTGTCACGGACAGCTCCAATCTCTCCGACAGCTTTGCCAGGAACCGCCTGCGGCATCAGGTAATCCCCCTGTTAGAAAGCTTCAATCCCCGGTTTATCCAGACGGCGGGGCAGACGGCGGCGCTGCTTTGTGCCGACCGGGACCACCTGGCGGCTGAGGCCAGGGAACTGTTGGAGCGCGCTGGAAACCCCTGGGGGCTGGAAGCGGCGGTTCTTTCCAGCGCGCCGGAAGCCCTGCGGAGCCGGGCGCTGAAGCTCTTCTTGGAGGAGGCCGGCTGCCGGCTGGAGAGAAAGCACCTGGCCCTGGCGGAGCGGGTCCTTCAAGAGGGAGGCGGGGCGGATCTGCCCGGGGGCGTTTCCTTGGGCAGAAGCCAGGGCGTGTTCTGGGCCTTGCCAACCGGGACCGGCGAAGGATACCAGATGCCGGTCAAAATAGGGGAAAACCCGCTGCCCGGGGGAAAAATTCTGGTACTCCGTGAAAAAATCCAGACAAAAGGCGAGAATTCGGAAAAAATTCAAAATTTGTTATTCAAAAATGCGCTGGACTATGATATAATGACAAGAACTTTGGAGGTTAGAACCCGCCGCCCAGGAGACGGCTTTGCCCCCGCGGGACGGGGCCTGCGAAAGACCTTGAAGCAGCTTTTCCAAGAGCTGCGGATTCCCGCCCCTTTACGGAACAGCCTGCCGCTGCTGGTGTGCGGCGGGGACATTGCGTGGATTCCCGGGGCCGGGGCCGGGGAAGGGTTTCAGGCGACGGAGAAAACGGGGAAGATTTTAACGGTGGAAGTGAAAAAGGGTTAAGGAGGGGCGGCTATGCCGGAGAATAGGAATATGATGGACGATATTGAAAGAGAACTTTTTACAAAAGAGGAATTGGCGGCCATTGTGTCCCGGATAGGCCGGGAGATCAGCTGGGATTATAAGGGAAAAAACCTGCTGCTGGTCAGCGTTCTCAAGGGCTCGGTGGTGTTTATGGCGGACTTGATGCGGGCCATCACCCTGCCCTTGGGCATTGATTTCATGGTAGTTTCCAGCTACGGCAAGGGGGTAAAGACCTCTGGCGTGGTGAAAATTGTGCTGGACCTCAACATCCCCTTGGAGGAATATGATCTCCTGATTGTAGAGGATATTTTGGACAGCGGCAAGACCCTCCACTACCTGATGGAGGTATTGGGGGCCAGGAACCCCAGAAGCATAAAAATATGCACTTTGTTCGACAAGCCCGAACGCCGGGAGGCCGATGTGACCCCCAACTATGTGGGAGCCCGGATCCCGGACGCCTTCATCGTAGGCTATGGGCTGGATTACGCGGGAAAATACCGCAACCTGCCGTTTGTAGGCGTCCTAAAGCCCGAGGTCTACGAATAAACGGCGGCAAAGCGGGATAAATAGATATTCAGGAGGGCGAATCTTTGGACGGCAACAATGGTAAAAAGCTGCGCAGCCTGCTGCTCTATATTGGTATACCGGTGGTGGTGCTTTTCATCATCATCTTCCTTTTCAGCAACAGGGTCCCACAGGGGGCGGCCTATAAGTATTCAGACATACTGGACTATTTCGAGACCGGGAAGGTCACGGAATATTCTCTCAATCTGGGCACCGGCGAGATGGTGATGAAGCTGGACGACGGCGCCACCGTTGGCTTTGTCATGCCCAGCGTGGACCTTTTCTACCGGGACGCGGGGGGATATATCCGAACCTACAATGAAGAACATCCGGATAAAAAGATGGTGCAGGACATCACCCGGCCGGCGGAAACCAGCTGGCTGATCAGCCTCTTGCCCACCTTGATCCTCTTTGGCGGGCTCATCTTCTTTTGGGTCTTTATGATGCGGCATCTGGGCGGGGCCGGAGGCGGCGACAAGCAGATGAACTTTGGCAAGGCCAAGATTAAACAGATGAGCGACGAAAAGCGAAAGACCACCTTCGCGGATGTGGCCGGAGCGGACGAAGAGAAGGAAGAGCTTCGGGAGATTGTGGAATTTCTGAAGAGCCCCGGCAAATACAATGCATTGGGGGCCCGTATCCCTAAGGGCGTACTGCTGGTAGGCCCTCCTGGCACAGGCAAGACCCTTTTGGCCCGGGCCGTGGCCGGAGAGGCGGGGGTCCCCTTCTTCTCCATTTCCGGCTCGGACTTTGTGGAGATGTTTGTGGGCGTGGGCGCGTCCCGTGTGCGGG
>CANONE010000048.1 GCA_947567585.1 uncultured Clostridia bacterium
CAGCGGTTCATGCTGCGCGCCGACGGTTTCTGGTCCACCGCAAGAAAGCGCGCCGCCGACATGAACGACGACGGCGTCATTGACGTTTCCGACCTGGTCTTCATTTCTTTGCGCGCCGACGGCTTCTTTTAGCTGACTGCGGGGAAGAAATATGGAACCCCCTTGTAAAAACGGTAAACGGGCGGCGCAGACAAATGAACAACATCACGGAAAAGGGACGAGAGCCACCCCCGTTTCCATACCCGGCCAACGCCGTAGACTTGAAAAGTCTGCGGCGCTTTTTCCTGCATCCAAAGGAAGAGCCAGCCATACCGGTATTCCGCGTGGAGAGGAATAAAGGGTACATAGCCATGGCCAATACCATCTACAGAAAGCCAAGAGCCTGCTGTCACGCCTGGAAGATTTGGATCATGATATCACAAATCTGTTTGGAGTTTTTCGGTACTTTCTCAAAACCAAAGGCAGTCCCATCCCCGAGTTGAGGAAGGACTGCCAGCAGCGTTGGGACAAGGCTGTGCCCACTTACAGATTGGAAAACATATCCATTTGTTTTTGCAACTCTCCCACAATTTCCTGGTTGGTGCTCATACCGCCAGTGATGCCTGCCATGTCGTCCACTAGGACGCGGGTACTATCTGCAATACCGGTAACGTCGGATACCGCACCGTCGATTGCACCGGAAATGCTGGCGATAGAACCGGCAATGTCATCCATCGCTGCTTTCAGCCGGACAGTTCTGTCGTTGAACGCCTCCATAGCGTGTCCAACATAGTCAGAGTCCTCCCGGTACTGCTGTCCAGCCTGCACGGACCGGTCCAACTGGGTCACAACAGCCTGACTCAGGTACGCAGCCAATTCCCGAGCGCTCTCTGAGAGGTAATCCACCGCTCCGGTGACGACCCCGCTGATCTGCTGAATATTGGTGGCCGTTTCAGCACAGGAGTTGGCCAACTGGTGAATCTCCTGGGCCACAATGGAGAATCCGGCCCCTGCCGCCCCTGCCCGGGCGGCCTCGATAGAGGCGTTAATGGCAATCAGATTGGTGGAGGCGGAAATATCAAGGATCGCCTGGGTCAGAACGCTAATCTGGTTGACATTCTGGCTTTTTTCAATAGCCTGGTCCAAAAGGGACATAATCTCCGCAGTTTTCTTCCGCACCTTCTCTGTCTCTTTCTGGGCAGAGCGTTCCATCTCCTCGGCCCGTCCCCGCATTTTCACGGAGTAGGCTGTAATGGCGGAGCATTCTTCCGCCATATTCTGGGTATCCTTCTGTGTGCCGGAGGCGTTATGGCTGATGGACGAGGTGTTGGCGGCGATTTCCTCCAAAGCGGCGGAGAATTGTTCAGCCAACCCAGACAGAGCCCGGACGCTGCCGCTGGAGGTTTGTGTCCGCTGGCGCACGTCGCCGACCACGCCGCTGATGCGCTCGGAACTGTTCTGAAGGGTGTCCATCGTGTCGTGGATTGGAGTAATTACGTATTTCCGGATGATACGGAAGGCCGCCGCTACCAGCAGGATACCGGTAATTAAAGTGGCTATGCTAATGATCAGCGCGGTTATGTAGACAAAGGACAGGTGGTTCCGCGCAGCCTCCGCCCGATCGCTGACTGCGGTATAGAGGGCGGCAATATCCTGATCTGCGGCTTCGCTCCAACGGGCCACATCCCCGTTGGCCGTCGCGTAGGCTTCCTGAGTCTTACTGTCGGCGCTGGCGCACACCAGATAGACCAGAGCGTGCTTAAAGGCGTCGTAATTCAGTAAGAGGGACTGATAGACCTCCGCGTCCTCCTTTGTGGCGAAGCTCTCGTAACCAGCCAGCATTTCGTCCAAAGCAGCCTCTTTTTCCTTGATCTCCTGAACAAGCTGGATCATGGTGGCATGATCTTCGGCCACAATATGAGACAGGGACAGCAGGTGAATGTCCATCATGGAACGCCTGATTTCCTCCAGCTTTCCCTCTCCGGCCATATACTTGTCTACAATCATCTCTGCATTGGAATGAACGTTGTTGATGCTGAATACCGCCAGAATGTTGGACAGCAGCGCTACCAACCCCAGCAGAATAATGGGCAGAATCAAGCGCTGTTGTAGTGTCAGTTTGCCTCTCATGAGATTTCCTCCCAATTGCTGTGAGTTACCGCGCGGCGACGCCCTCGGCCAGCCGGTCCAGCTGGGCCTGGAGGGATGCGCCGGAGGGATTTCCTGCCGCCATATTTAAAGCAAATTCGGATACTGGGTCCCAAAACTTTCCGCCCACCCGCTGGAGCTGGGAAAACTCCGACTGGGCCAAAAGGGCCGCAATAGCCGGTGAGGACTGAACCTGCGGGGAATTCGCGGCATTGATGTTGGCTGGCCCTTGACCCCGCCGTTCAAAGCGCAGGCACTGGTTTTCCTCGCTGGTAATCCATTCAGCCAGCCGCGCCGCCCACTCTGGATGCTTGGAGTAGGCGTTCACGCCAATCAGCTTGCAGCCAGAGAAGGAGGCCATCTGTACTTGTGTTCCCGCGCAAGTATAGGAGGGCAGCTTGGCCGCTCCGGTATTCTCCCCCCACGCCTCCTGAATTGCCACAGCGTTCCACACGCCGCTTACTCCAGCAATTACAGTACCATCCTGAACACCAGCCAGAAATTCCTGATCCGTCATGCTGGCAAAGCCGGAACTGCTTCCAATGGCTAGCATGGCTTGCGCCACGTCCACGCCGTGTATGGTCCCTTCCGTGCTGTTCCAGGTGCAGTAGTTGGTAAGGCCGTCCTCGTTCAGGCCGACTGTCAGACCGGTGTTGCCGAAAAAGGCGTAGACATACCATGCGGAGGACCAGTCCATTGCCACCAGACGGTCCGCCTGGGCGGCCAGGTCCAGCATTCGTTCCAGACTCTGGATATCCTCATCAGAAAAGTAAGCCTTATTATAGTAAAGAAAATAACCGTTGTCCGCAGTCAAGGGGTAGGCGTAGAGAGCGCCGCCCACGCTGGCCGCCTCTACCGCAGCAGAAAGACTGGCGCTGCGAATCTCCGCGCTGTCCGCAATAGGGTCCAGGCCGCCGGCGGCGGCCAGGGCAGCCACCTGGTCGTCCGCAAAAGCGAAGACATCCGCCCCCTCCTCCAGATTACCCAGCAAGGCGTCCTTGCAGCTGGACTCGCTTTGGGGCTGAAAGGTTATTTGAAAATTGGCCTGACCAGCGTAATGGGACTGAAATGAGGCAAAAATTTCCTGTAGCAGGGCCTCGTCCTCCTGGGCTCCCCACACAATCAGGTTAACAGTTTCCGTTTCTGCCTGGCGCTCGGGTGGGGCGGGAGGAGAACCTTTCTGACTGCCACAAGCCGTCAGGAAAACCAGCGTCAGGAAAAAGCAGAGCAAGAGGGAACACATTTTCTTCATCAGCAATCATCCTTCCAGTTCATACCGGAGCATTATATCATGTAGCCGCCCAGCATTGGCGGCGCGGCATTTTTTGTGAAAAGCCCCAGAGCGCCGGTTTGGTAGCGGAGAGGCTTTGGCTGCCAATGCTCCCGGCGGCTGGTTAGAACGCTGTCTATTTCTTCCGGCGTCCGGTTCTCCCCGGCAATGCCGCAAATCCGCAAAACCCGGGCGGGAATATCGATTTCAATCAGGTCGCCCTCCTCCACCAGAGCGATGGGGCCACCCCCAGCCGCTTCCGGAGAAACATGGCCAATAGCCGGTCCCTTGCTGGCCCCGGAGAAACGCCCGTCGGTGATCAGCGCAATGGAAGCCGAGAGCTCCGGATCGGAGGAAATGGCTTCGGTGGTATAAAACATCTCTGGCATCCCACTACCTCTGGGGCCCTCATAGCGGATAAGCACCGCGTCTCCCGGCTGGATATCCCGGCGCAAAATGGCGGCGATGGCCTCTTCCTCGCTGTCAAAGGGACGTGCCCGCAGAATGGCTTTATGCATTCTCTTAGGAACAGCGCTGTGCTTTACCACCGCTCCTTGGGGAGCCAGATTGCCTTTTAAAACCGCCACCGTGCCGTCGGCCCCAATGGGCTCTTGGAAGCTGCGGATGACTTCCCGGCGGGAAAGGCCGGCTTTTTTCAGCCGCTCTTCCCGGCGCTGGTAAAATCCGGAGTTCTTTAAATCCTCCAAATTCTCCCCCAGGGTCTTTCCCGTCACTGTCATGGCGTCCAAATGCAGCATGGACTTTATTTCCTCCATAACCCGGGGTACGCCCCCCGCGTAGCTGACGTATTCGGCAGGCCAACGGCCGGCTGGCCGGACATCCAGAAGATAGTGAGCGCCCCGATGCATTTTGTCGAAGTCCTCCGCGTCCAGCTCAACGCCAAATTCCCTGGCAATGGCCGGAAGATGCAGCAACGTATTGGTGGACCCGGAAATGGCGGCGTGAACCAGAATGGCGTTTTCAAAGCTTTCCCGAGTTACCATTTTCCGGGCCGTAACCCCCTCTCTGGCCAATTGGAGAGCTCTGGCTCCAGCCAAGCGGGCCGTTTCCCGCAGTTCCGGAGAAGTAGCGGGCAGCAGGGCGCTGCCAGGAAGCATCAGCCCCAAGGCTTCCGCCATAATCTGCATGGTACAGGCTGTGCCCATAAAGGAACAGGCTCCGCAGGAGGGGCAGGCGTGATGTTTATAATATGTATACTGCTCTTCCGTGATCTCCCCGCGCTGAAACATGGCGCTGTACATGCCGATCTGCTCCAGAGTCAACAGGTCCGGGCCAGCTTCCATGACGCCGCCGGCAACCAGAATAGCGGGCATATCCACCCGCCCAATGGCCATGAGCTGGGCTGGAACGGATTTATCACAGCTGGAAAGAAATACGCCCGCGTCAAAAGTGGTGGCCTTGGCGTGTATCTCTATCAGGTTTGCAATGACGTCCCGGGAAACCAGAGAATAGTTGCCGCCGTCATGGCCCTGAGACATGCCGTCACAGATATCCGTGGCAAAGTATAAAGCGGCCTTTCCCCCGTTTTTGTCCGCCTCTCGGGCCGCCGTCTGAGATAGCTCCAGCAGGTGGGCGCTGCCTGGATGGCTTTGGCCGTAGGTACTCTCAATGAGAATCTGCGGCTTCTCCAAGTCTTCCACGGTCCACCCCATTCCCATCCGCAGAGGATCCATCTCCGGCGCAACCGCCCGCGTCTCTTGACTCTTTAACATCATTGCTTCTCCTTTCATAGTCCCGGGGCCTTTGAGCCCCCGAAGGACCGGTTCCTATGGAAATTATACCGCATAATCTTTCATAAGGCAATCCATTTCATTGACTTTTTGGGCGATGGCCTTTATACTATTATCAGTTATCAGCGCATGTTGGAGGAAGATAGGAAATGAAATTACCTGAAACCGGCGGTCTCCGCTTTGGGGAGGGCCGGCCGAAAATCTGCATTCCCCTAACCGGACAAGATCAAAACGCCTTGGAGCAGGAACTGCAAGCCGCGAAAAATTTGCCAGGGGACCTTTATGAATGGCGGGTGGACTGCTTTCAGGGCAGCCCCCTTCCGCTGCTCCCCTGGCTGCGGGAAGCAGCCGGAAAGCCCCTGCTCTGCACCATCCGCACCGAACGGGAAGGCGGAGAGGCTCCCTTGGACCCATCCGCCTACCAGAATGCGGTAGAACAACTGATCGAAGCCGGAGGCTTTTCGCTGGTGGATATAGAACTGGCATGCGGGCGGGAGCGAGTCTCTCAGCTAGTAAAAATGGCCCATGGGAAAGGCATATTGGCAATTGTCTCCAAACACGATTTTTGCGGCACGCCCGATCAGGCGCGGATGCTCTCTTTTCTCACAGAGATGAAGGCTTTGGGGGCGGACCTCCCCAAGCTGGCGGTAACGCCCTGTCGAGCGGAAGACGTGCTTGTCCTGCTGTCCGTTACTTTGGAAGCTTACCGGCGGCTGGGGCCGGTGATTACCATGAGCATGGGGCCTCTGGGAGGGTTCAGCCGGGTATGCGGGGAGCTTACCGGCTCCTGCCTGACCTTTGGGGCCGGGGCCAGCGCCAGCGCGCCAGGGCAGATTCCCGCCAAGAGCCTGGAAAAGCTTTTAGATTTGCTGCATATGGAAGAGGAGGGCCGGACATCATGAAAAATGATATTGATTCTATTCTCAACTCTATGTTCCGGGATGGCAGGCTGAATTTAAAGAGCAGCCTGCCATCTTCCCCGCCTGCGGCTGATCCCGCAAAGCAAGCCGCCAAAGCGGTAGAGGCTGTGGACCGGGCTCAACAGGGGCTGACGGAGTCCCTGCAGGAAAGCATTGAACGAATGGCCCGAGAGGCCCAGGAGGATATGGCCGACCTGCGCCTGCACCTGGAACAGGACGGCGTCTCCCCCCAGACGGCCCATAACGCCGGCAATCCTCAGGATCTGGAAACAACGTTCCAGGTAGCCAGACAGGAGACCCTGGCGCAGGTCTTGGGCCAGGAAGCCTTTATCGACGGCTTGACCCTGGCCTTTAAGCGGCCCTTTGTGGCGGGCTCTGATAAAGACCGGCCTTTGTGCCGGGCGGCGCTGCTGGGGGCGTCTGGTACCGGGCGGCGCAGCGCTGTGCGGGCCCTCACCGCTTCTCTGGGGCGGCAGGGCGCCCTGAAGTCCCCGAAAACCTCTTTTGTGGACTTGTCAGCCTATGCCGCTCCCGGCTCGGAAAAGCTTTTCATCCAGGATCTTTATACCGCCCTGAAAAGCGGGGCGCCGGCGCTGGTATTTGAAAACTACCAGGAATGTCATCCCTCCGTACTGCCAATGGCCGCCGCTTTATTCCGCACAGGCTGCGTCCCCCTTTTAGGCCGGTATGCCCAGCAAAAGGGGCTCCTGGTGGATGTAGGCAGCGCTTTGGCCCCAGGCGCGGTGAGTTCTCTCTCCGCAGCGGGGAAATATCTGTTCCTCCTGGCCGGTGAAGACGAAGCCCAGCTTTCCGGCGCCTTCGGGGGACATTTCCTGGCCGGTCTCGACGACGTTCTGCACACAGAAGCGTTTTCCCCAGAAAGCCTGCGCCACATTGCCCACGCCAATCTAAAGGCCCTGGCCCAGCGGGCGGAAAACCAGCTGGGCTTCCACCTGGAATTCGGAGAATCGGAATCTCAGGCTTTGGCCCGCCTCTACAATAAGGAGGAAGGGGCCGGAGGCATTGCCAAAGGCGCGCGGGAACTATACCGGCTGATGGGCGAGGAAAAGCTGAAAAAGAACCTACGCCCCCCGGTACAGGCCCGGCTGGCGGAAACAGACGGCCAGCTGACGGTTTCGTATCAGTGGGAGAACACCACAGGAAGCATCCCACTGCGCCCAGGCCCCCAGCCTGGAAATCCGGCGGAGCTGGAAGCCGTCAAAACGCAGCTGCGGCAAATTGTAGGGCTGGAAAGCGTAAAAGACTACATCCTCTCGCTGGAGGACAATTTTAAGATGCAGCAGCTCCGGAGGCAGCGGGGACTGAAAGCCGGCCCGCCCTCCATGCACATGATTTTTACCGGAAATCCCGGCACCGGTAAAACCACTGTAGCCCGTATTGCCGCTCGGTACCTAAAGGCCCTGGGAGCCTTGGAGGGCGGCCAGCTGGTTGAGGTTACCCGCGGGGATTTGGTAGGCCAATATGTGGGCCACACGGCTCCGCTTACCCAGAAAGCCATTCAGTCCGCCATGGGCGGGGTGCTGTTTATTGACGAAGCCTATTCCCTCTACCGCGGCCGGGACGACAGCTTCGGCCTGGAGGCCATTGACGCGCTGGTCAAGGGCATGGAGGACCACCGGGACAAGCTGGTGGTAATTCTGGCGGGTTATTCTCAGGAGATGGAGGAATTTCTCCGGGCCAATTCCGGCTTGCGCTCCCGGTTTCCTCATGTGATTGAGTTCCCGGACTACACGGCGGAGGAGCTGCTGGAAATCACCAAAAGCATCACCGCCGGCATGGGCTACCGGCTGGACCCCGGCTGCCTGCCGCCGTTGCTGGGCTATTACCAAGCTATGCAGCTCACTGGCGATCCCCGTGCCAACGGCAACGGCCGCATGGCGCGGAACAAGGTGGAAGCCGCCGTGATTGCCTGCGCCCGCAGAAATATGAAAGCGCCGCCGGCCCAGCAGGATCTGGAACTGCTGCTGCCGGAGGATTTCGCGTAGCTTCTTAAGGCGGCAGGGCTCTGCCTTGCATCCCACCGCCTTTGAAAAGGACGGAGATCCCCCCGAACCGGCCAAGCTGGCACACTACTCGAAGAGGCGGCGAAACTTTTGCTGTTGCCGCTTTTCTATTCTAAATGATGTTCTGAGGTGTTATGGTGAAGAGATTATCTTTTATTTTAATGGTTTGTTTTGGACTGGCCATATTATTGGGGGCTTGCGGCCAACAGGGCGCCTCTGTTTCTGAGGACCAGAGCGCCGCGACCTCTCAGGCTGGGGGGATGGTTCGTATTGGCGATTCTACAGGCAAGTCCTTGGATCTGCCTGAGAGTCCTCGGATTGTTTGTCTCTATGGATCTTACAGCGAGGCTTGGTTATCCGCAGGCGGGAGCCTGGCGGGCGTTACGCAGGAGGCGGTGGAAGAGCGGGGGCTGGATACCGGCGCGGCGGAGATTGTGGGCACAGTAAAGGAACCCAACGCGGAAAAAATCATTGCTCTGGAACCGGACGCCGTCATTCTCTCTTTGGACGTCGCCGCCCAGCAAGACATGGTGGATGTATTGGAAAGCGCCGGAGCGCCTTGCCTAAGCTACCGGGTAGATACCTTTGAAGACTATGCCGCCATGATGAAGGAATTCTGTAAAGCGACCGGCCGCGGCGATCTTTATGACGAAAAGGTCACGGAGATTTCTAAAGAGATTGACGCAGCCCGGGAGGACTATGGTTTTACGGAGAACCCGCCCCGGGTGCTGCTAATCCGGGCCTTTTCAACAGGCATGAAGGCGAAGTCCGACGAGGAACTGGCGGGAGCCATCCTGAAAGACTTGGGCTGCGAGAACATTGCGGACAGCGCTCCCTCCATGCTGGAAGATCTCAGTTTGGAGGAGGTCATTCAGGCAGACCCTGACTTTCTGTTCGTCACTACCATGGGAGACGAGAAAAAAGCGCTGGACTATTTGGAATCCCTCACTGCCGGCAACCCCGCTTGGTCGGGTCTTACCGCTATTCAGGAGGGCCGCTTCTTCGTGCTTCCCAAGGAGCTTTTCCACTATAAGCCCAATGCCCGCTGGGGAGAAAGCTACCGCTATCTGGGCCGGGCCCTGCACGGGCAGGAGCCTCGGGATGAGTGACCGGGGCAAGGCTGCCGCCAAACTGGCGGTCCTTGCCCTATTGCCAGTGTGCGCCGCTTTGCTGGGACTGGGGCTGGGGGCCTCTTCCGTGGAGCTGGGGCAATCTGTAAAAGAGATTCTCACAACAGGACAGGCGGTTTCTCCAGACAGCCGCATCCTTCTGTATGTGCGCCTGCCCCGGGTGTGCGCGGCTCTGTTGGCCGGAGCGGCGCTGGCGGTCAGCGGCATGCTGATTCAGGCCGCGTTGGGCAATCCCCTGGCTTCGCCCAATGTGATTGGGGTAAATTCCGGGGCGGGCTTTTTCACCTTTCTCTTTATGGCTCTTTTTCCCGGCATACCTGGGATTGTGCCTTTTGGAGCCTTTGCCGGCGCGCTGGTTGCCACGCTGATTGTCTATGCCGTGGCGGCGGGAGCCGGGGCCGGAAAGCTTACCATTATCTTAGCCGGAGTAGCTGTCAGCACTGTGTTCACAGCCGGGATCAACACGGTAAAAACCTTTTTCCCCGAGACGCTTTACAATGGCAGCACCTTTCTCATTGGCGGATTTGCCGGGGTATCTATAAAAGACTTTTCCGCAGCTTCGGTGATGATTCTATTGGGGCTCCCCGGCGCCATTGCCCTGTCACGGCAGGCCGACCTCCTCGTACTGGGTGAGGAAACCGCCCGAAGCCTCGGCCAGAATACGGCTGTCTCCCGGTTCCTGTTGATTATCACCGCCTGTATCTTAGCCGGGGCCGCCGTCAGCTTTTCCGGGCTTTTGAGCTTTGTGGGGCTCCTGGCCCCCCACATTGTCCGCCGCCTGCTGGGAGAGTCCAAAACAGGCCACCGGGCCCTGCTGCTTGGGGCTGCTCTGTTGGGCGCGGGCTTTGTAGCCTTGTGCGACCTTCTCAGCCGGCTGCTTTTCGCCCCCTATGAAATTCCGGTAGGCATTCTATTAAGCTTTTTAGGCGGGCCCTTTTTCCTGTTTCTGATTTTGCGGCAAAGGAGGCGGGGCAAGTGATCGAATTTCAAAACGTCACTGCTGGATACCCGGGACGGACTGTGGTGGATTCCGTCAGCTTTCTGGCGCCCAAAGGGCGGATTACCGCCCTGATCGGCCCCAATGGCTGCGGCAAGACCACTTTGCTGAAAACCGCCTGCGGCCTGCTCTCCCCTTCCTCCGGGCAAGTGCTGTTAAACGGCAGGCCCACGGCAAGCTACCGCCGCCGGGAACGGGCCCGGTGGGCGGCGCTGTTGCCGCAGACCCGGGAAACCCCCGCCATCACAGTAGAGCGTCTGGTTGCCCATGGGCGCTATCCCCATCTGGGCTTTGCCAGGGACCTTTCCGCTGGGGACCGGATCCTAATAGAAAAAGCCATGGAGGACGCCGGGGTGCTGGATCTGCGGCGGCGGGAGCTGGCCTCCCTTTCCGGCGGGGAGAGGCAGCGGGCTTACATCGCTATGGCTCTGGCTCAGGACAGCCAAGCGCTTTTGCTGGACGAGCCCACCACCTACTTGGATATTGGACAGCAGTATGAGATACTGGAATTGATCCAGCGGCTAAACCGGCAGGGAAAGACGGTTTTGATGGTGCTCCACGACCTGCCTCTGTCCTTTGCCTACAGCCACTGGACCGCCCTTTTGGTAAAGGGGCGGCTGGTGGCCTATGGGCCATCGGAGGAGGTTTTTCTCAGCAGGGCGGCGGATCAGGCTTTCGGCGTATCCGGCAGAAAGCTCCGCCTGGACGGCAAAGACCGGTATCTCTTCTTTGGCGGCGGCGAAGCTTCGCGGCCGTAAGACTACACGCGGGAGGACTTATGTGGACTATAAACAGCTGCTTACTGATTTCACACGGCTATGCCGGGAAAGCTTCCAGGAGAATCTCACCGGCGTCTATCTTCACGGCTCGGCGGCTATGGGCTGCTTTAACCCGGAAAAAAGCGACCTAGACCTGATTATCGTTACGGAGAAAGCTCCTGGCATTCCCGCCAAGAAACGATTCATGAAGGGTGTGGCTGCTCTAAACCAACTGGCTCCGCCTAAAGGATTGGAGCTCAGCGTGGTACTGCGGGCGTGCTGCAAACCTTTTGTCTACCCCACCCCCTTTGAGCTCCACTTTTCGCCCGGACATCTGGAACGTTACCTGCGGGACCCCGAGGGCTATGTCCAGCCCGCCCCGCTGACGGATAAGGACTTGGCGGCGCATTTTACCATTATCAACCATTTCGGCCGTGCTCTATGGGGCCCGCCGGTTTCCGACGTTTTCGGCCCGGTTCCCAGAGAGGACTACATAGACAGCATCTGGTACGATGTGGAAAACGCTGCGGAAGATATTGTTCGGGACCCTGTATATGTAACCTTAAACCTTTGCCGAGCGCTGGCTTATCTGCAAGATGGGCTGGTGCTGCCCAAAAAGGCGGGCGGCCAGTGGGCCCTGGAAAACCTCCCCGCCGGCCGCCGCGCCCTGCCCGCCAAAGCCCTGGAAGCCTACGCCGGCGGCGGTACATTCTTCCCTTCGCCGGAGGATGCCAGAGAATTTGCCAGAGCTATGCTGGAGAAGATAGAGGGGCTTAGGTGAGATTACGGCTTTCCCGAAAAGTTTTGGAAAACGTGATGACGGCTTACCGCAAAAATAGAAACTGAATTTGCGCTATCTCCGCCTTTGAAGAGGCGCAAGCGAGCACGGCTGCGGTATGCGGGCGGAGGATTGGATAGAGTATTTGAGGGATCTATAATCGCCGCAAAACCCGGGCATACTATTCCTGCACCAACAACCCAAACAGAAAGGATAGACGCATATGAACTTTGACCCGCAGGCCCAGGCATATTTTGACTCTCTGCCCGCCGTGCTCCAGGCCCAGATCGTCCAGAGCGGCGTAAAGCTGGAAACCAAGGAGGACTTGGAAAAATACTGCAAAAACGCCCTGCTGGAAAACAAGAGCGCCCAATAAGCGTATAGTGAACGCGGTTCAGAAGAGGCGGAACGCTCTTTTAGGTCCGGCGGCAGAACTGCCCTGCCTTACCATCGGTATCGGCCGATGGTAAGGCGTGTTTACTATAAAGCGCGCCGGAAGCCCAACAGCCTCCGGCGCGCTCTTTTGCAAGGATTACTTCTTCGCGTTTTTCTTATAGAGCAGGTACAGTCCTTCCAGCATCAGGTTTTCATCATAATGCAGGTCCTGCCGGCAGAACTGGTGGACCACCGCCATCAACCCGCCGGTAGCTACGGCGGTCACCGGCTGGCCCAGTTCTTCAGCGGTACGCGCAATCAAGCCGTCTACCATCAAAGCGCTGCCGTAGATGGCGCCAGCCTGCATACAGTCCACGGTATTGCTGCCGATGAACTTTTCCGGGGGACCCAGATGGATGTAAGGCAGCTGCGCGGCCCTAGCGCTGAGGGCGTCCACTGAAACCCGCAAGCCCGGGATAATCATGCCGCCTAAATAAGCGCCGGTTTCATCTATAACGGACATAGTGGTGGCAGTGCCCATATCAAAGATAACTAAGGGCGGTTTGTACTTGGCCAAAGCGGCCACCGCATCCACTACCAGGTCCGCGCCTAGCTGGGCGGGATTGTCCATGCGGATGTTAAGACCCGTTTTCAGGCCCGCCCCCACGCACAGAAAGCTTCTGCCAGTCATCAGCTCCATGGCGTCCTTCATTACTTTTTTCAGCTCCGGCACCACGCTGGAAAGAATACCTCCGGAAACTTCTCCAGGAGCAATGCCCCGGTTTTTCAAAAGCCCGTTAATCAACAGGCAGTATTCGTCGGCCGTCTGGTCCCGGTTGGTGTGCAGGCGCACCGTAAGAATCAGTTTATTCTCCCGCCAGCAGCCTAGGACGGTGTTGGTGTTGCCAATATCAATGGTAAGTATCATCAGCCATTCCCCTTTTTTCCATGGTAGAGCGACAGAATCTTCGCGAGTCCCAGACACACCGGCGGGGTAATAGCCGCCGCGGCAATGGCCTCGGGAATACCGTTGGCAAAAACGATGGCGAGAATCGCCCCCCACACAGCGTCGCCGCCAATTCCCTGGGCCGCCGCAAAAGAGCCGCCCAGCGTCAGGCCCATGGTCCCCATCACCAGCCCGGTGTTCACAGCCGAGCCAACAGCCCCCGCCAGCAGGCAGCCCGCCGTGCGCAGGGCTGTTTTGTTGCCGGGAATCAGCTCAAAGCCCCTTACCACGAACCAGGGGGCCACACCCACCAAAATCCGGGGAATAAAGCAGATCGCCAGCGCCCAGAAGCTGCCGTGGGCCTCGCCGGGCAAAGGCACCAGCGGAGAAAAAGCAAAGCTCAAAAGGCTGGGAGCCATGGTATTCTTCCACAAGCTGATGGCTCCGAAGACACCGCCAAGAAAAGCTCCCCTTTTTGGGCCCAACAGCACCGAACCAATAATCACTGGCACATGCAGAATGGTGGCCTTGATAATGGGCAGATCGATAAGGCCCAGGGGCGTGAAGCCCATAATCAGGAGAATGGCGGTAAACAGCGCGGTGAGCACCAGGCCCTGCAGCCTCTGGGCGCTCTGGGATTTTGATACGGAATTTGTCATAAAAATACCTCCTGCTGCCACTCCCAGTCTCTGTGGGATGCGGCGCGAATGTTAGTGTGCCCCAGGCCCAATCGTTTCAGTCCTGCCCGAAGTACAAGCTGAACACAGACCCTGTGGCGGCTCTATTATACCCACTTTCCCGGCATTTTGCAAGTGACTGGGGAGAAAAGCGCGGGCCTCTCCTATCACAATTCTTTCCATAAATATAACAATATTACACGTTCAGATATCTCCTTGCATAACCGCCACGCATAAAGGAAGAGCGGCCGCGCTGTGGGCCGCCCTTTCTATAGGAGTGAATGAACACAAACGTTGTTGCGGGCTGGATATCAATGCTTCTTGGCGTTTTCCTGGAAAAAGTTCTCGTAGTCCCGGCCGCCCTCCTGACAGCGGGAGGCCAAAATTCGCTGGACGCCAAAAATCAAACCAATGATTATAATGAGCGCTATGATGAAGGGCGCCATATT
>CANONE010000049.1 GCA_947567585.1 uncultured Clostridia bacterium
CTTGATCCCGGCGTCAAGCCGCTTTGTATTTGTCACAAACAGATCGTCGCCCACCCCGCCAAAAGTTTCCCCCCCCCAGCCCACCCGGCAACAATAGTTTTTGAGGATTCTTAAGGAACTTTTTTCAAAAAGTTCCTTAAGGGAGAAAGGATGACAAACAATGGAGCTATACAATGAATTCCACATAGACCCCAAGCTGGCGGCGCTGGCCCAGGAGGCTGAAGAGCAGGCCCGGGGGCAGTTTGCAAAAATTGAGGCCAACCAGCGGTGGAACCAGCAGAAGATGCTGGCGGCGTTCCAGAAGGCCAGAGTCAGCGAAAGCAGCTTTACCCAGAGTACCGGTTACGGCTACGGCGACCGGGGGCGGGATATTTTGGACGAAGTGTACGCCGCCGCCTTTGGGGCCGAAGACGCGCTGGTGCGGTATAATTTCGTCAGCGGCACCCATGCCTTAACAGTGGCCTTGTTCGGGGTGCTGCGCCCCGGCGACACAGTGCTGTGTGCCACAGGCACGCCCTATGACACCATCCAGGGGGTTTTCGGCCTGCCTGGGCGGGAAGAACCGGGAAGTTTGCGGGATTTCGGGGTAGTCTATGAACAGGTGGACCTGCTGCCGGACGGTACGCCCGATTACAAGGAGCTGGAAAGAGAATTGACCCAGGACTGCAAAATGGTATACATCCAGCGTTCCCGGGGATATAGCCTGCGGCCCTCCATGCCGGTGTCAGAAATAGAAAAGCTGGCGGCCTTTGTCAAGAGCAAGGCCCCTGGGTGTATCGTTATGGTGGACAACTGCTACGGTGAGTTTGTAGAGCGGGAGGAGCCCGTGGCCTATGGGGCGGACCTGATGGCGGGATCCCTTATCAAGAACCCTGGCGGCGGCATAGCACCTACCGGCGGCTACATTGCCGGACGCAAGGATCTGGTGGAGCTTTGCTCCTACCGGCTCACCACTCCCGGCACTGGCCGGGAGCTGGGCTGTACTCTGGGCCACAACCGGGAGCTTTTCATGGGCGCTTTCCACGCCCCCTTTGTAACAGGGGAGGCTTTAAAGACGGCGGTATTTGCCTCCGCGCTGTTCAGCAGGCTGGGCTTTTCCGTGACGCCCGCCCCAGAGGAGGCCCGCACGGACATTATCCAGGCCATTGAGCTGCGGACCCGGGAAGCCCTGATTGCCTTCTGCCGGGGCATTCAAAAAGCCTCTCCTGTGGATGCCTTCGTGGTCCCCGAGCCCAGCCCCATGCCTGGATATGACAGCGAGGTGATTATGGCCGCCGGGACCTTCACGCTGGGTTCCTCTATCGAACTCTCCGCCGACGGCCCTCTGCGGGACCCCTTTGCCGTCTGGATGCAGGGCGGCCTCAACTACCCCAGCGGCCAACTGGGCGTCCTCTTAGCCGCTCAAGAAATGCTGGTTTCAGGGTGCGGGGAGCTTTAAGGAAAGGTTTACTGCCGTTTTACAGGGCGCGCCAGAAAGCCAGAGTACAGAATCAACAAAAGATCAAACATTAAAGTTTTCGTCCACCTTTTTCAAAAGGCGGTAGGGTTCGGGGCAAAGCCCCGAGGTCTTAAAAAATATGAGTCTAGAGGTGTAATATGAAGATAAGCGAAGCTGTTTGCGGGTTTGTGGTGACAGGCGGGCAGGATGTGCCGGAGCTGGAAGCGAAGCTTTGGGAGATGGAGCACACAAAATCCGGGGCGCGGTTGGTTTGGCTGGATAGGCAGGAGGAGAACAAGACCTTTGGCATTGCCTTTCAGACCCAGCCCTGGGATGATACCGGCGTCTTTCACATCTTAGAGCATTCCGTACTGTGCGGCTCTCAAAAATACCCGGTGAAGGAGCCCTTTGTGGAGCTGCTGAAAAGCTCTCTGAACACATTTCTCAACGCCATGACCTTCCCGGATAAAACCTTCTATCCTGTCTCCACCCGCAATGACCAGGATCTGCTCAACCTGATGCGGGTCTATATGGACGCGGTGCTGTTCCCCTCCATCCATGAGAAGCCGGAAATTTTCGGCCAGGAGGGCTGGCACTTTGAACTCTCTCCCCAGGGGGAGGCCGGCTATAAGGGCGTGGTCTTTAACGAGATGAAGGGGGCCTTCGCGTCTCCCGATTCCCCTTTGGAGTATGAGATGTCCCGGCGGCTGTTTCCGGATACCTGCTATCAGTATGAGTACGGCGGGCACCCGGCGCACATTCCGGAGCTAAGTTATCAGCAGTTTGCCGCCGCCCATAAGCGGCTCTATCACCCTTCTAACTCCTATATTTTTCTAGACGGCAAGATAGAGCTGGAAACTGTGCTGGGGGTTCTGGACCGGGAATATCTCTCTCGCTTCAACACCGCCCCCGCGCCTGGGCCCATCCCCTTCCAACAGCCGGTAAACCCGGGGACCTCGGAAATCTTCTATGAGCTTTCCAGTCAAGAAGATCTGGCCGGCCGGGCCCGGCTGGCCCAGGGCTTTGTGGCCTGTACCTTTCAGGACAGAGAAGAGCTGGCCGCCCTGCAGGCTCTCTCCGACGCGCTGTGCGGGGACAACCAAGCGCCTCTCAAGCGGCGGCTTTTAGAAAGCGGTCTGGCCCGGGACCTGCGCATGGACCTGCATGACAGCGTCTTGCAGCCCTGGGTAGTTCTGGAAGCCCGGGATGTGAAGGAAGAGGACTTTGAACAAGTGGCTGGGGCTCTGGAGGACGAGCTGCAAAGGCTGGTCCGGGAGGGACTGGATCACCGGCGCCTGCTGGCCACGCTGGACAACCTGGAATTTGGCGCCCGCCAGCGGGATTACGGGCGCACGCCCCAGGGGCTGGTTTTTGGGATGCAGGTACTGGACAGCTGGCTCTATGGCGGCGACCCGGCGGCGAATCTCAGCGTGGGGGACCTCTACGAGAACCTCCGGGAAAAGTGCCGGACCGGCTGGTTCGAGGATTTGCTGCGGCGGACCTTTCTGGAAAATCCCCACCGCTGCCAGGTACTGATGCGGCCCTCCCATACCCTGGGCCAGGAGCAAAAGGAACAGGAAGCCTGCCGGCTGCGGGAGGCGCAGGCGGCGTGGAGCCAGGAGGACGCCAGGGAGATCCGGGAAAACCAGGCGCGCATAGAGAGCTGGCAGAATACCCCCGACAGCCCCGAGGCCCTGGCCTCCATCCCCATGCTGCGGCTGGACCAGATTCCCGCACAGCCCGAAACCCTGCCGGTGGAGGTCAGCCAGGAGGGTGAGCTGACCGTTCTGCGGCACACCCTGCCCACTGGCGGCATCACCTATCTCCATCTCTATTTTGCATTGGACGATCTCTCTGCCTCCCAACTGACCCAGGCGGCCTTCCTCACCCATCTGCTGGGCTCTCTGGAAACGGAACGGTACCAGTTGGACCAGCTGCAAAGGGAGCTGCGGTCCCTGTTAGGACAGTTGAGCTTCCAGATAGAGTCCTATGGCGTTAAGGATGATCCCGCACGCTGCCGGACCTTCCTCTGTGTTTCCGCCAGCGCGCTGGACGGTAAGCTGGAAAAGGCCATGGACCTGGTTGCCGAGATACTGGCAGGCACCCATTGGAACGACCCCAAACGCGTATATGAGCTGGTATGCCAGCACCGGGCCGCTTTAGCCGAGCAGGCGGTTATGGCCGGGCATATGGCTGTGCTCAGCCGGGTGGGAGCGTGTTGTTCCGCTGATGGCGCCGCCCGGGAGCAGGCTGGCGGCATTACCTTCCTGCGCTGGCTCAAAGAACTGGAAAGCGGCTTCCAGGAAAGATTCCCAGAGCTGGCCGGAGAGCTGGAGGGCTTGGCAAAAACCATCTTCTCCATGGCCCGGCTCACCCTCAGCGTTACGGGAACCCACCAGGAGGCGGCCGCTGTGGCAAGGCGTCTTCTTTCCCAGCGGCTGCCCCTAGGAAGCTTTTGTTTGCCGGAAGCGCCGTCAATTGCCCCCTGGGGCGTCCGGCGGGAGGGGATTGTCATTCCTGCCGATGTATCCTTTGCGGCGTTGGCGGGTCCCTTCCCACAGGCGCATACCGGTCAGGCGCAGGTAATGGGCCGGGTTGCTTCCCTTAGTTATCTATGGAATGCGGTACGGGTACAGGGTGGCGCTTATGGCGTAGGGATGCTGCTCCTGGCAGGAGGGCTTTCAGCGGGACTGGCAGGGTTTTACTCCTTCCGGGACCCCAGCGCCGCCCGGACCCTGGACTGTTACGCGGCTACGGCGGATTTCCTAAAAAGCGCCGGGGATATGGATCTTACCGGGATGATTATTGGCGCGGTAGCGGAGAGCGACCCCCTTTTAACCCCCCGGGCCAAGGGAAAAACCTCCGACGCCCGGTATTGGCGGCAAACCTCATATGAGGACCTCTGCCAGGAGCGGCGGGAAATTTTAGCCGCCCGTCCGGAAGACCTGGCGCGTCTGGCTCCCCAGGTAGAAAAGCTGGCGGCGGAGGGGGCCGTATGTGTGCTGGGCTCCCGGCGGCAGCTGGAAGCTTGTGAAAGTCTGGAGGAAATTACCGAGCTATAACCCACAAATTAACAAGAGGCGGCCTCCCAGAGGCCGCCTCTTGTTATCTCGCGTTTTTCAATACGCACTAAAACAGCCCCAGCAGCCGGGTCTTCTTCAGCGCCAGATGAATGACGGCGCACAGCGGCACGGAGATCACCACGGCGATGGCGGCGTTGATGCTGGAGGTAACCAGTTTGGTAGCCAGAGCGGTGAGTACCGCCCCCATTTCGCTGCCCAAAAGGATGCCCTGTACAAAGCTCTTGCCCAGGTAGAGAACCATGTAGACGATACTGCCGGATACGGCTGCCGCAATATTCCGGCCCTGGTTCTCGGCATTGGCCCCTTTGCTGTGGGCAATCCACCCGCAGACCGCCGCCAGCAGGAACTTAAACGCAAAGGTAAAGGGCGCGGAAGCCACATAGGCGGGATTGGTCAGGTCATAAAGCCCAGATCCAATGCCCGCGGCTAACCCGCCGCCTATGGGGCCCAGCATAAAGCCGGAGAACAGGCAGAAAATATTCCCAAAATGAATGCGGCTTACGTCTCCGATGGCCACGGGAATGGGCACGCTGATGTAGTTGGAGACAAACACCAACGCCGCGAATACGCCTGTGAACACGACCCGATAAATGGTTTTGTTTGATTTTGTTGTCATTGTGATCTTTCCTTTCATTGCACTTGCTTATTTTATTCACTCTTTGGAGATCAGAAATATTCCCTTATCAAAGCCGCCCCGCGCCTGATTCTTTGACCGGTACGCAGCGGTTAGTTGGTCCAGGGCGTACCCGTCCGCTTTGCACAGGGCGCAGACCACCTCCAAGATATCCGCAAGCTCCGTAAGCTCCCTGCTTTCCAGATACTCACGGGTCTCTTCCCGAAGCTTTTGCTCTAAGGCGGCGTGGAATTCCTCACCGTCCAGTAACCGTACAACCGGCTTTTCACCATGGCTTTCCATGATCTGCGGGATTTTGTCCCGCACCAGCTTATGATATTCCGTCATACAATGTCCTCCTTAAACTCTGGCGGCGCCGGTTTCCCTGGCAGCCTTCGCCACCGCCGCCGCGATGGCCGGGGCCACCTCTTTGTTGAAGGCGCTGGGGATGATGTTGTCCTCCCGCAGCTGCTCTTCAGGGATCACCGCCGCCAGAGCCTGGGCCGCCGCCACTTTCATCTGGTCGTTGATCTCCCGGGCCCGCACATCCAAAGCCCCCCGGAATATACCGGGGAAAGCCAGCACATTGTTGATCTGGTTGGGGCAGTCCGACCGGCCGGAGCCCGCCACCCGGGCCCCCGCCGCCAAGGCTTCCTCCGGGAAAATCTCCGGGGTGGGGTTGGCGCAGGCAAAGACAACGGCGTCCTTTGCCATAGAGGCCACCATCTCCTTGGTGACACAGCCCGGGGCCGAGAACCCCATAAACACGTCCGCGCCCCGGATCACATCGGCTAGGCTGCCCTGCCGCCTTTCTGGGTTGGTTTCCCGGGCCAGCTCCGCCTGGGCGGCGGTCATGCCGGACAGATCGGGATGCAAAGCTCCATTCCGGTCGCAGACGATTACATTTTTAAGCCCCAGGGCCATCAGCAGGCGGGTACACGCGCTGCCCGCCGCCCCCGCCCCATTGACCACGGCGGAAATCTCATCCAGCTTTTTGCCCACCACCTTTAGGGCGTTAATCATAGCGGCCACGGTCACCACGGCGGTGCCATGCTGGTCGTCGTGAAACACAGGGATATCCAGCCGCTCTTTTAGCTTTTTCTCAATCTCAAAGCACCGGGGCGCGGCAATATCCTCCAGATTGATTCCCCCGAAGGAGCCCGCTATCAGTTCGACCGTCCGGACGATTTCATCCACGTCCTTGGTGCGCAGGCAGATGGGGAAAGCGTCTACCCCGGCAAAGGCTTTAAATAGAGCGCACTTGCCTTCCATTACCGGCATACCGGCCTCCGGGCCAATGTCCCCCAGCCCCAGCACCGCAGTGCCGTCGGTGACCACGGCCACCAAGTTCCCCCGGCCGGTAAATTCGTAGGATTTCTCCACGTCCTGTGCAATCTCCAGGCAGGGCGCGGCCACCCCCGGCGTGTACGCAATAGACAGGTCGTCTCTATTCTCCAGCGGACAGGGGGTCTCTATACGAAGCTTCCCCCGCCACTCACGGTGCATTTCAATGGCTTTCTGGTTATAGTCCACTGCATTCCCTCTCTTTCTCTTTGCCAAAGGCAAACTGTCTGGAAAAGTTTGGGGCCTTTGTCCGGGTTCGTTTTCATTTTTCATGCATACCCTAAGAAAAGGGAAGGCGGCCGGCGCCCTAAGGCTTCTCCGATGATTCGCTTATAGACATTATAGCATAGCGACAAGCCGCTTTACGGACAAAGGAAACTCCGGCTGTACGCTTTGCGTACATTATAGCACGGCTTTTTCTCGAAAGCAAGCGTGCCGTCAGGGCCGCGGACCGCTATGGGGGCCCAAAAGCCCTGGAATGTAAAATTTTTTATGATTCTCCGAAAAAATGTGGAAAAATTAGGCATACTATGGTATACTTACCCTGTAAAGTCATTTCACGCTCCACAGGGAGGAAAAAATATGCCAACAAAAAGTTCATGGATCACCCGGCAGGCCGGTATTCTGCTGCCGGTAAGCAGTTTGCCCTCCAAATACGGGATCGGCTCTTTGGGCAAGGCCGCCAAGGACTGGGTGGACTTTCTCAGCGCCGCCCACCAGAGCTGCTGGCAGGTGCTGCCCATGGGCCCCACCGGCTTTGGCAACAGCCCCTACCAGAGCTTCTCGGCCTTTGCCGGCGAGCCCCTGTATATCGATCTGGATACGCTGGCTGAGGATGGCCTTATCAGCGACAAGCGTCTGAAGAAAGCCCAGTGGGGTCAGGATCCCGGCAGGGTAGACTATGACCAAGTCCGTAAGGAGCGGGAGCCCCTGCTGCGCAAGGCGTTTGAAAACTTCAAAAAGAAGAAGGCCCTTACCCGCTTCCGCAAGGAAAACGCCGCCTGGCTAGAGGACTACGCCCTGTTTATGGCGCTAAAATCCGTCCATGAGGGCAGGCCCTGGTCCCAGTGGGAGGAAGGGGTCCGGCTGCGGGAATCCGCCGCCATGAAAAAGGCCCGCAAGGAACTGGCCCAAGAGATAGACTACTTTGTTTTCACCCAGTATCTATTTTTCCAGCAATGGGGAAAACTAAAGAAGTACGCCAACAAAAAGGGGATCTCTATTATCGGCGACATGCCCATCTATGTTTCCGGGGACAGCGCGGATGTGTGGGCCAATCCCTCCCAGTTCCAGCTGGATGAAAACAATGTGCCCATCAAGGTGGCGGGCTGCCCGCCGGACGCCTTTTCCGCCGACGGCCAGCTTTGGGGCAACCCCATCTACCGCTGGGATAAGATGGAGGAGGAGGGCTTCGCCTGGTGGATTGACTGCGTAAAGGCCAAGCTTTCTATGTTTGACGTATTGCGCATTGACCATTTCCGGGGCTTTGAGAGCTACTGGTCCATCCCCTATGGCGATAAAACCGCCCGGGGCGGCAAGTGGGTGAAGGGGCCGGGGTACGCCTTTATTTCCGCTATCAACACAGCCGTGCCCGGCGCGCCTATTATCGCCGAGGACCTGGGCTACCTTACCCCTGCGGTAAAGACCCTGCAAAAGCGCAGCGGCTATCCGGGCATGAAGGTGCTGCATTTTGCTTTCACCTCCTGGGAGGACAGCAGCTATCTGCCCCATAACTACCAAAACCACTGCGTGGTCTATACCGGCACCCACGACAATGACACCACCCTGGGCTGGATTCGCAACGCCCCGGAGGGGGACCTGGAGATGGCCCAGGACTATCTGGGGTTCACTGATGAGAAGGCGGGGGTCTGGTGCTTTATCCGGGCGGCTCTTTCCAGCGTAGGGGATTTGGCTATTATCCCTATGCAGGACTACCTGGAGCTGGGCTCTGAGGCCCGAATGAACACGCCTTCTACCGTCAGCCCCATGAACTGGAGCTGGCGTATGGAGAAGGGGGCCAATACCAAAGAATTGGCAGCAAAGATCGCCCGGCTGACCGATATCACAGCCAGGGCAAGAACGGAGGAAAACGATGACAGTAAAGGAAGCACTGGAAAAAAAGCTAAGCGGAAAAAGTCTAAGTGAGGCACAGAACCAGGAAATCTATACGGCTCTTCTGGCCTTTACCAAGGAAAAGCTGGCGGCGGCCCCCCGGATTACCGGGGACAGGAAGCTCTATTATGTCTCCGCCGAGTTTTTGATTGGGAAGCTTCTTTCCAACAATCTGATTAATTTGGGCCTCTTTGATGAGGTGCGGGAAACCTTAAAGGAAGCGGGGAAGTCCCTGCCGGAAATCGAGGAGATGGAGCCCGAGCCCTCTTTGGGCAACGGCGGCCTTGGCCGCCTGGCCGCCTGCTATCTGGATTCCGCCGCCACTTTGAACCTACCGGCCGACGGCGTAGGGCTTCTCTACCACTTTGGCCTGTTCCGCCAGAGCTTTTGGGAGAATAAGCAGTATGAAAAGCCGGACGCCTGGCTGTCCCCGGACTGCTGGGCCGAGAAGACGGACGTAAGCTTTACCGTGCCCTTCCCCAGCGGGGATGTGAAATCCGTGATGTATGACGTGGTGGTCTCCGGCTTTGAGGGAGGGACCAACCGGCTGCATCTCTTTGACCTGGAAACCCTGGATGAGTCTCTGGTAAAGGACGGCATCGACTTTGACAAAACCGACATCGCCCACAACCTGACCCTGTTCCTGTACCCCGACGACAGCGACGACGCGGGCCGGCTGCTGCGGGTCTACCAGCAGTACTTCATGGTTAGCAACGCCGCCCAGCTGATGGTGAAGGAGCTCTCCGCCAAGGGCTACGCCCTTAGGGATCTCTATAAGCACGCGGTGGCGCAGATCAACGACACCCATCCCTCCATGATTATCCCCGAGCTCATCCGCCTGATGCAAAAGGACGGCATCCACATGGACGAGGCCATCTCCATTGTGGAGAAGACCTGCGCCTACACCAACCACACCATTTTGGCCGAGGCTTTGGAGAAATGGCCACTGCACTATTTAGAGCAGGCCGTGCCCCAGCTGGTGCCCATTATCCAGGAGCTGGATAAGAGGGTGAGGGCCAAGTTCCCGGCTCCGGCGGGCCAAAAAGAGGGCGAAGAGAATCCCAACGAAAAGCTTTACCTCATTGACAAGCACAACCTGGTGCATATGGCCAATATGGATATCCACTACGGCTTCTCCGTTAACGGCGTGGCAGCGCTGCACACAGACATCCTCAAGGGCTCTGAGCTTAAGGATTTTGCCAGCGTGTACCCTGAGAAGTTCAACAACAAGACCAATGGCGTCACCTTCCGGCGCTGGCTGATGCACTGCAACCCGGAGCTGGCGGATCTTATTACGGAAAAGATTGGGGACGGCTGGAAGCATAACGCGGATGAGCTGGAAAAGCTTTTGCAGTTTAAGGACGACCCGGCGGTGCTGGAGCGTATTCTCGCCATCAAGGAGCAAAACAAAGCTGCCCTGGCTGCGTACATGGAAGCCAGGAGCGGCATCCGGCTGCAAAAGGATTCCATCTTTGATATCCAGATCAAGCGCCTGCACGAGTACAAGCGCCAGCAGATGAACGCCCTATATATTATCTGGAAGTATAAGCAGATCAAGGCCGGACATAAGCCGCCCCGGAAGCTGACTCTGCTCTTTGGAGCCAAGGCGGCCCCGGCCTATATCATCGCCAAGGATATCATCCACCTGATCCTCTGCCTGCGGGAACTCATTGAGAAAGACCCGGAGGTCAGCCCCTGGCTGGAAGTTGTGATGGTGGAGAACTACAACATCACCTGGGCGGAAAAGCTGATTCCCGCCTGCGACATCTCCGAGCAGATTTCCCTGGCATCCAAGGAAGCCTCCGGCACCGGCAACATGAAGTTTATGCTCAATGGGGCCGTTACCCTGGGCACCGAGGACGGCGCCAATGTGGAGATCCACGAGCTGGTGGGGGATGAGAACATCTGCATTTTCGGCAAGTCCAGCGAAGAGGTCATTCACCTGTACGAGGAAGGCCCGGACCGCTATAATACCTCCGCTTTCTATCCCGCCGACCCGGAAATCGAGGAGCTGCTGGACTTTATCATCAGCCCCGCCATGATGCGCCTGGGCGACCCCGAAAACTTAGGCCGCCTCTACAAGGACATGAGCCGCAAGGACTGGTTCATGGCCCTTCTGGATGTGAAAGAGTATATCGCCGCCAAGGAACAGCTTCTGGCCCGCTATGAGGACCGCCAAGCCTGGGCCAAAATGATGCTGGTGAACATCGCCAAAGCCGGCTTCTTCTCCTCTGACCGGGCTATCGCCCAGTACAATGAGGATATTTGGAAGCTCTAGGGACTAAGGCCGCGAGACGCTGTCTCGCGCTCTGCCACCTTTTGAAAAAGGTGGACGAAAACTTTACGCCGACGTTTTGCTGATCTGAAACGTTGGCTGCTGCCACGGGGCCGAAGGGGCCATAGGTCACCCTCCTTTAGGGATCGGGCACCTGGTTGCTAGTTGGGGGGAGCCCTGGTAGCATCTAGCGGACCGCGCTGGCTCAGCTACCAAGTTCCCCACCAACGAGGGCGACGCTTTGCCTGATCCCGCGAAGTGGATGCAACGTCACGTTGCGTCGCCCCGGCACCAAGGCAACGAAATCGATAAAGTCGGATACAAAAGTTTCGTCCACCTTTACAAAGGTGGTGGGGTGTGGGGCAAAGCCCCACGACCTAAAAAAAGCGCTGACAGTTTTTGCTGTCAGCGCTTTTTGTATGTGCGGGAATTAGAATTTGTTTCCGCGTTTCACATAGCTGGTGTGGAGAACTTCGTGGGCCTTATGGCTGCCGGGCTCGCCCAGGTACTCCTCGTAGCACTTCTTCACCACCGGGTTGTCGTGGGACTTCCGCAGAGGCATGGCCTTGTCCTGGTCGTACAGGGCCTTGGCGCGCAGGGTTTTGATATCGTTATACGCCCAGTCGTTGGCGGAACGGACAGGCTGGCCGCCGCCGTTGACGCAGCCGCCGGGGCAGCACATGATCTCAATAAACTGGTAGTCCGCCTCGCCGGCCCGTACCTTCTTCAGAATCTTGTCGGCATTGGAGAGGCCGCTGGCTACGGCTACCTTTACATCCATGCCGGCTACATTGTACACGGCCTCCTTAATGCCCTCGGTGCCGCGAATCTCGGTGTAGTCGATGGAGTCTTGGCTCTCGCCGGTAAGCACATCGGCGGCAGTACGCAGGGCGGCTTCCATTACGCCGCCGGTAGCGCCAAATATCACCGCCGCGCCGGTGGAAACGCCCATGGCGTCGTCAAACTTCTCGTCAGGCAGAGCGTTGAAGTTCAGCTGGGCCTTCTTGATGAGCCTTGCCAGCTCCCGGGTGGTGATGCTGATGTCCACATCCGGCAAGCCTGCGGCGGCTTCGTCGTCCCGCTTGATCTCAAACTTCTTAGCGGTGCAGGGCATAACGGACACAGACACAATCTTCTGGGGATCAATGCCCTCCTTCTCAGCGTACCAGGTCTTAATCAGCGCGCCGGTCATGTTCTGAGGGGACTTGCAGCTGGACAGATGGTCGATGAGGTCAGGATAGTAGTGCTCGCAGAACTTAATCCAGCCGGGGGAGCAGGAGGTAATCATAGGCAGCACACCGCCGTTCTTCACCCGGTCCACGAATTCGTGGGCCTCCTCCATGATGGTCATATCCGCGCCGAAGTCAGTGTCAAAGACCTTGTCAAAGCCCAGACGGCGCAGGGCCGCGGCCATCTTGCCCTCCACATTGGTGCCGATGGGCAGGCCGAACTCTTCCCCCAAAGCCGCGCGAACCGCAGGGGCGGTCTGTACAATCACGATCTTGTCGGGATCATTGATGGCCTCAATCACCTCTTGGGTGTTGTCCTTCTCCGTGAGAGCGCCGGTGGGGCAGCTGACAATGCATTGGCCGCAGGCCACACAGGAGACATTGTCCAGGGTGTTCTCAAAGGCGCAGCCGATTTCCGTGTCAAAACCGCGGTTATTGGCGCCGATGACCGCCACATGCTGATTCTGGCAGGCGGCCACACAGCGGCGGCACAGTACACACTTGGCGTTGTTGCGCTCCAAATAGCTGGTGGTCAGGTCCTTGCTGCCAGCGGGCATCAGGCCCTCAAAGCGGTTGTCCTCCTGGATGTCCATGTCGTTGCAGAGCTTTTGCAGCTCGCAGTTGCCGCTGCGCTCACAGGTCAGGCACTTGCGCTCGTGGACGGAGAGCAGCAGCTCCAGGGTCATCTTTCGGGATTCCTGCACCTTGGGAGAGTTGGTGAAAACCTCCATGCCGTCGTTTACAGGGTATACGCAGGCGGCCACCAGGGACCGGGCCCCCTTCACCTCCACCATGCACATACGGCACGCGCCCAGCTGGTTGATGTCTTTCAGGTAGCACAGGGTGGGAATATCGATACCGGCGTGGCGGGCGGCCTCCAGGATGGTGGCATCCTTGGGCACCTGGTAGTCTACGCCGTTTATTTTAACGTTGACCATATCCATATTCGGTGTTTCCTCCTTAATCACTTCTTCACTACGGCGTTAAACTTGCACTTCTCCATGCACACGCCGCACTTGATGCACTTGCTGGTATCGATGACATGGGGCTCCTTCACCTTGCCGGTGATGGCGCCCACAGGGCAGTTGCGGGCGCAGAGGGTGCAGCCCTTGCACTTGTCAGCCTCGATATGGAAGTTGGTCAGAGCCTTGCAGGCGCCGGCCGGGCAGCGGTGCTCGGTGACATGGGCCTCGTACTCGTCCCGGAAATATTTCAAAGTGGAAAGCACCGGGTTGGGGGCTGTCTGGCCCAGGCCGCACAGGGAGTTCTCTTTGATGTAGTAGCAGAGCTCCTCCATCTTGTCAATGTCCTCCAGGGTGCCGTTGCCGGAGGTAATCTTGTTGAGGATTTCCAGCAGGCGCTTGGTGCCCACCCGGCAGGGAGTACACTTGCCGCAGCTCTCGTCCACAGTAAACTCCAGGAAGAACTTGGCGATGTCCACCATGCAGGTGGTCTCGTCCATAACGATGAGTCCGCCGGAGCCCATCATGGAGCCGATGGCAATCAGGTTGTCGTAATCAATGGGGGTGTCAATGAGAGAGGCGGGGATGCAGCCGCCGGAGGGGCCGCCGGTCTGGGCAGCCTTAAAGGTATGGCCGCCAGGCACGCCGCCGCCGATGTCCTCTACAACCTCCCGCAGGGTGGTGCCCATGGGGACCTCCACCAGGCCGGTGTTGGTGAT
>CANONE010000050.1 GCA_947567585.1 uncultured Clostridia bacterium
CGTAAGCGTGGTATACTCTGTTGTGTCTAAGGTGAAGCCGGACTATAGCATTGGCCTGATCACCTCTTTTAACCTGCCCGGCGAGATTTTAGAACAGATGGAGGATTATGTGGCTGGCTATGCCCAGGACCGCAACGGGGACGGGCAGGTGGTGGTGGCGATAAACAGCTATGTGTTTCCCGAGACAAAAAGCGGGGACGATGTGCAGATGACCCAGGCGAATTTCACCCGGATGACCGGAGACGCCATTACCAACACCTGCATGATCTATCTGGCGGAACCGGAAGCCTTCCTTCGGGTGGCAGGAGACTTCCGGGGGTTCTTTCAATATAATGATGGTTCCCCTATGCCGGAGGAGCAGGTAGATTACGAAAATGCCATGCGGCCGTATGAAGACTTCAAAACCTTGGCGGACTTCCACCCGGACTTAACCAAGCTTCCCAACTGGACCCCGGAGGTGGTGGACCAGCTGCTGTCCCGGCTGAAGGTCATGGTGCGCACTTCCCAAGACGCCGCTTTCGCCGAAGATGAAAAGGACATGGCCTATTATCAAGATTCTTTGGAACTGCTGGCGCGCCTGGAGGGAAACTAGCGCCTGCGCCCAAACCCCATCCCGAAGGACCGGTTTCATAAGAATGAGCCAACATAAAAAAGTCTTTGAAGATGGTCAAGAAACCCTTTCTCGAAGCGTCTTGACCGGGGCGCTGGTCTTCTGTGCTGACTGAGCCGGCGGACGAGAAGCGCCCCACAGCCTAAAAGGAAGCTACAAAAAACTCCCAGGAGGTAAGGAAAATGGCAATGACAATGACCCAAAAAATTCTGGCCGCCCACGCCGGGCTGGACCAGGTAGAGCCCGGCCAGCTGATTGAGGCCAACCTCGACATGGTGCTGGGCAACGACATCACGTCCCCTGTGGCCATCAACGAGTTTGAAAAGTGCGGGGCAAAAGGAGTGTTCCACAAGGACAAGATTGCCCTGGTGCTGGACCACTTTGCCCCCAACAAGGACATCAAGGCCGCCCAGCAGTGCAAGCAGACCCGGCAGTTTGCGGATAAGTACAATATCACCAACTTCTTCGATGTGGGCCAGATGGGCATTGAGCACGCCCTGCTGCCCGAGAAGGGCCTGGTGGGCCCGGGCGGTGCCATTGTGGGGGCCGACTCCCACACCTGTACTTACGGCGCGCTGGGGGCTTTCTCCACGGGCGTGGGCTCTACAGACATGTGCGCGGCCATGATTACCGGCAGGCTGTGGTTTAAGGTGCCCTCCGCCATCAAGGTGGAGCTTGTGGGCAAGCCCACGGGCTTTGTCTGCGGCAAGGACGTGGTGCTGCATCTCATCGGGGAAATCGGTGTGGACGGGGCCCTGTACCAGTCCCTGGAATTCACCGGGGAGGGGGTCAGCGCCCTCAGCATGGACGACCGGTTCACCATTGCCAACATGGCCATTGAGGCCGGGGCCAAGAACGGCATCTTCCCGGTGGACGAGAAGACCCTTGCCTACTGCAAGGACCGCTATCAGGGCCAGGTGAAAATCTACGAGCCCGACCCGGACGCGGTGTATGAGCGCACGGTGACCATTGACCTCTCCGCCCTGCGGCCCACGGTGTCCATGCCCCACCTGCCGGAGAACACCCGCACCATCGAGCAGGTCAGCGATGTGAGGATTGACCAGAGCGTCATCGGCTCCTGCACCAACGGGCGCATCAGCGACATGCGCATTGCCGCCCAGATTATGAAGGGCAGAAAGGTGGCCAAGAACGTGCGCTGCATCGTCATCCCCGCCACCCAGGAGGTGTACCTCCAGTGCATCCGGGAGGGCTTGGCCGAGGCTTTCGTGGAGGCCGGGGCCGTGTTCAGCACCCCCACCTGCGGGCCGTGTCTGGGGGGCTACATGGGCATTCTGGCTGAGGGCGAGCGGGCCGTGTCCACCACCAACCGGAACTTTGTGGGCCGCATGGGCCATGTGGATTCCGAGGTGGTGCTCTCCAGCCCGGCTGTGGCCGCCGCCAGCGCCCTGACCGGCTACCTCACCGACCCGGCGGAGCTGTGAGCGCCCCCAAGCTGGGTGACATGGTCACCATCAAAATGGACCGGCCCATCGGCACGGTGCATCCCAAGCACCCGGATTTGATTTACCCCATCAATTACGGCTATGTGCCCGGGCTCCTGGCTCCGGACGGGGAGGAGCAGGACGCCTATGTGCTGGGGGTGGACGAGCCCCTCACGGAGTTTACGGGCAGGCTCATCGCCGTCATCCACCGGTTCGACGACGTGGAGGAGAAGTGGGTGTTGGCCCCGGAGGGGATGAAGTTCACCAAAGAGGAAATAGAAGCTGCGACCCATTTTCAGGAGCGGTACTATCATACGGAGGTGCGGATGTGACAGTCTTGGAAAACATCCTGCATGGCAGATGGGATGAGCTGGAAGCCCAGCACAAGACCGGGCCGGGGGAGTACGAGTACTTCCGCCGGAAATTCGTGAGCCTGGGCCAGGCCAGACAGTGCGTGGCCAGCGTGTATGAGATCCCCTTGGGCAAGTCCGCGTATCCCTACCACTACCACCTGCAAAACGAGGAGACCTTCTTCATCCTGAAGGGGACCGGCGCCCTGCGCACTCCAGAGGGGGAGCGGCAGGCCTCCGCTGGGGAGCTGCTGTTCTTCCCAGCCGGACCAGGCGGAGCCCACAAGCTCACCAACACCGGGACGGAGCCCCTGGTTTACCTGGATTTCGATACTCACAACGACCTGGATGTGGCCGTGTACCCCGACTCCCGCAAGCTGGGCGTGTGGGGCAAGGGCGTGAACATGGTGTTCCCGGAGGGGGACGCGGTGGACTATTACCAGGGCGAATAGAGACACAGTCTTATATACAATAACAGAAGGAGCGCGAGCGATATGAACGCAAAAGGCATGGTACATAAATATGGGGACGACGTGAACACCGACGTCATCATCCCCGCCCGGTATCTGAACACCGCCTCCCACGCGGAGCTGGCCAGCCACTGCATGGAGGACATTGACAAGGATTTTGTGAAGAACGTAAAGCCTGGAGACATAGTGGTGGCCGCCAAGAATTTCGGCTGCGGTTCCTCCCGGGAACATGCGCCCATCGCCCTGAAGGCCAGCGGGGTCAGCTGTGTAATTGCCAAAACCTTCGCCCGCATTTTCTATCGGAACTCCATCAACATCGGCCTGCCTATTTTGGAGTGCCCGGAGGCGGCGGAGGAGATCCAGGCGGGGGATCAGGTCTCTGTGGACTTTGATTCCGGCAGGATTACTAACGAGACCACCGGGAAAAGCTACCAGGCCCATCCCTTCCCGGAGTCCATTAAGAAGATTATTTCCTGCGGAGGGCTGCTGGAGTCCTTGAAAGGGTAGGCGTGCATGGGCGAGATTTATTTTCCCAGCTGCAATTTTACCAAAGCCAGCCCCCAGGCCGCCAGGAAGCTGCGGGATCTCTTAAAAGAGCGGATGCCGGTAGCGGGCTGCTGCCGCGCCGACAAAAAGGAATACCCGGCTGGGGACCAGGCGCTGTATTTTTGCCAAGCCTGCCGAGAAACCCTGGAAGCGCGATTTCCCCGGCTGGAGCCGGTAAACCTGTTTGTGTGGCTGGACGGGCAGGAATTCCCCTGGCCGGACTATTCCGGGCTAAAAGTAAGCGTGCAGGACTGCTGGCGGGACCGGGATCATCCGGAAATCCACCGGGCTGTGCGAAGCCTGCTGCGAAAAATGCGGGTGGACTTTGTAGAGATCCCCGAAAACCGGGAGCGGGCCGATTACTGCGGAAACCTCCATTTTAACCCGGAGCGGCCGGAAGCCCAGGCTTTGATAAAAGCCCGGCCCGGCACGCCCCTGTTCCAGTTTCCGGAAGAAGAGCAGAAAATCATTTTCGCCGGGCAGCTGGAAAAGCACGGCGGCCTGCCTGTCCTCTGCTATTGCAACCGCTGCAAGCTCTGCCTGGAAATGGCGGGGGGCAGGGCCATTCACCTTATGGAGCTGGCGATGGGGTAAGGTCATGGGGGCGTCGCCCTCATCCCCTATAACCTTTGGAGCGTTTTGGATGTATAAAATAAGAGCTGGGCTCCTTTGCGGGCGCAGCTCTTTCGCGTTTATTTACGATTTGCGGCCTGCCTTGGCCAGGACGGTCATGATGATGGCGATGATGCCAATCACCACGAAAATGCCCAGCATGCCCTTGCCCATAATGTTCAGCGCCTGGACCACGTTGTCCATATTAGGCCAGCTGACAAACACAACCGTGGGCCCGTCCGCCCCGCCAATAATACCAATAGAACGAACACTGTTTAATAAATGAAGGATCATAGAAACAATCACCCTTTTCAAAATAAAAGATAACGTATCAAAAACCGTCCCCCGCGAGCCAACCGCCGCGCCCACAAGGCTAACGGTACGGAGCAAATAGAACCGGCATAAAAGTTTTCGTCCACCTTTTTCAAAAGGTGGTGGGTTGGTAAGGGCAAGGCCCTTACGGCCTAAAAGGGGCTTACGGCCTAAAAGGAGCTTACATAAAGAACCCCAGCACAATGCCCCCCGCCACAGCGGAGGCGATCTGCCCGGAGACGTTGGCGCCCACCGCGTGCATGAGCAGGTGATTCTGATTGTCCTCGGCAATGCCCATTTTTTCTATGACCCGGGCGGACATGGGGAAGGCGGAGATACCCGCCGCGCCGATCATGGGATTGATCTTTTCCCTGCTGAAGAGGTTTAAGAGCTTTGCGAAAAGCACGCCGCCAATGGTATCGAACACAAAGGCGAAGAGGCCCAGCGCCATGATCATCAAAGTTTCCACCGTCACGAAACGGTCGGCCCGCATGGAGAAGGAGATGGTGATCCCCAAAAGCAGAGTGATCAGGTTGGCCAGATCGTTCTGGGCGGTTTCAGAGAGGCGGTTCAGTACGCCGCATTCCCGAATCAGGTTGCCGAACATCAAAAAGCCTACCAGGGAGACCGAGGCGGGAGCCACCAGCCCGGCCACAAAGGTGACGATAATGGGGAAGAGAATGCGGGTAGTTTTGCTGACGGCGGCGGGGCGGTAGTTCATGCGGATACGCCGCTCCTTTTTGGTGGTGACCAGTTTAACCGCCATGGGCTGGATAATGGGCACCAGCGCCATATAGGAGTACGCGGCCACGGCGATGGGCCCGATATAATTGGACTTTAACACTTGGCTTACCAAAATGGAGGTGGGGCCGTCCGCCGCGCCGATGATGCCGATGGAAGCGGCGTCCCGAATATCAAAGCCCAGCGCCGCCGCCAGGACAATGGTCAGGAAGATGCCGAACTGAGCCGCCGCGCCGAAAAGAAACATTTTTGGATTGGACAGCAGGGGCCCAAAGTCAATCATAGCGCCGATGCCGATAAACAGCAGCAGGGGGAAGGCTTCGGAAGCCTCGATCCCGGTTTCAAAGAGCCACTGGATGATGCCCTGGGTTTCTCCTACTCCCTGCATGGTCTGGTTGAGAACGCCGCTCAGGGGCAGGTTTACTAAGATAGCCCCAAAGCCCATGGGCAGCAGCAGCGCGGGCTCGTAATCCTTTTTAATTGCCAGCCAGATCAGCGTGGCCCCTACCAGGTACATGACCGCCTGCTGCCAAGTAATGGACAGCAGACCTTCCCAAAGAAATTCCATTGTTCTACTTCCTCTCTTTTTTCGATATTGTGCCCCAAAAGGAGGCAATATATAAAAACAGACCTGTGCCACCAGGCTTACAAAGCCTTTGTGCGCACAGGTCTGGTCGTTTCAAGCTAACCCAGAGCGGCTATTAGCCCACCCATGATTGTTGACTTAGCTGCAAAGCGCCAGGGTCCCGCTTTGCCGACTACTCCCCCATAACTGCTACCATTTTACCACGCATATGGTGGTTTGTCAATACCTGCATGAAGGTCGTAGGGCGCTGCCCTACAACCCGCAACCTTTGAAAAGGTTGACGAAACTTTTATGCCGGATTTTCTTGATTCCGTACTGTAAGTTTTCGGGGCGGAGCCGTTAGCTTTTTTGGGGGCGGGGATGAGAGGTTGCTGGTGGGGACGCCTTCTAGTTGCAGGAGATAAATTTTTTTGTCGATTCCCCCCGCGTAGCCGGTGAGGCTGCCCTGGGAGCCTATTACCCGGTGGCAGGGGATGATGATGGAGATGGGATTGTGTCCTACCGCGCCGCCTACAGCCTGGGCGGACATGCTTGCCCGGCCTAAAAGCGCGGCCATCTGTTTGGCAAGGCGGCCGTATGTCACGGTTTCCCCGTAGGGGATTTCTGCCAGCAGCTTCCACACGGCTTGGCGGAAGCCGCTGCCTGCGGGGGCTAGGGGCAGCAGGGCGGGGCTGGGCTGTTCCCCGGCAAAATACCGGTCCAGCCAAGCGCCGGTTTGCCGGAAAATAGGCAGGCTGCTGTCCGGGGAGAGCTTGAGGCCCGCGCCGAAATACTTTTGCCCCTCTATCCACAGGCCGGTCAGGTTCTTACCGTCACTGGCCAAAGTCAGCCGCCCTAAAGGCGACGCGTATGCGGTAGAAAACATCACTAACCCCTCCCAAGTAATAAGATTATACCCCCGCTTTCCCAAACATGCAATCCCTCAAAAAGCCAATACGGAAAGTTTTTGAAGATTGGCAAGAAACTTTTTTAAAAGTATCCCGACTGGGGTACGGACAGAGCCCCGCCGCCGCCCAGACCTCACAAATCCGGGGATTGCACAAAGAGGAAACTTGTGCTATAATGTGCGCAAAGCGTACATTACGAAAAAGCCCTGAAGCGCGAAGCGCTTCTCTTTCGCTTCGCGAAAGCACCGGACTTTTTCAGTCAGATTTATGCTATAATACACGCAAGCATACATTTGGAGATTTCCCCTTCGCGCTGGCGGGAAGCGTTGGTTCCGCCCCGCTAAATCCGAAAAAATCCCCAAATGGACCTGCCATAATAATGCCGGCAATATTTCGGAAAAAAGTACAGGAGAGTCTGCCATGGAAAAAATCAAAAAAGTTTTTGTGATTCACAAAACCCATCTGGACATCGGTTTCACCGATTCCGCCGCCGCTGTGCTCCACCGGTATATGGAGACCTTTATTCCCGGGGCTATCGCCACCGCCCGGGAATGCAATAAGGATGGAAAAAAGAACTTTGTCTGGACAGTGGGCTCCTTCCTCATTGAGCTCTATTTAGAAAAGGGGGAGAACCCGGAGCTCCTGGTGCAGGCCATTGAGGACGGGGTCATCGCCTGGCACGGCCTGCCATTGACCACCCATACAGAGCTGATGGACGGCAAGCTCTTCCAGTACGGGCTGAGCATATCCCAGCGGCTGGATCAGCGCTTTGGCCGGCATACCATCGCCGCCAAAATGACGGATGTGCCCAGCCACACCCACGCCATGGTTCCCTATCTTGCCCAGGCGGGGATCCGGTATCTGCATATTGGCATCAACGGTTCCTCCAAAATGGTGAAGCTGCCGCCCCTGTGCCGCCTGCGCTACGGGGAGGATGAAGTTATTCTGGACTATGCCGCTTTGTACGGCGCTTCCAGCGTTTGCGGGGCCTATGCCATGGAGTTCGCCCATACGCCGGACAACAGCGGCCCTCCCTCTGTGGAAAGCGTGGCCGCCGAAATGGAGCGCCTGCGGGAGAAGTACCCGGGGGCGGAGATTGTGTCCGGCACTATGGACGAGTTCGCGGAAATTGTACTGGCCCATAAGGAGGAGCTGCCGGTTGTCACCGAGGAGCTGGGAGACACCTGGATTCACGGCGTGGCCACGGACCCGTATAAGTCAGCGGCTTACTACGAGCTTCTGCGCATCCGGGACCAGTGGGAGATGGAGGAGCCCGCCGCTGTTGACTCCCCCGCCTGGCGGGAGCTGTGCCGGAACCTGCTGATGATTGTGGAGCATTCCTGGGGCCGGGACGTGAAGCGCTGGCTTTCTGATTACCGGAACTGGGAGAAGAAGGACTTCTATGCCGCCCGGGAGCGGGACCACATCACCCCCGAGGACGTGATGCCGGCCGGGAAAGAACTGCGGGAGTTTACCTTGCGCCATGAGCCCACCTTTGTGGCGGGGCTTTGCAGCTATAAGACCTTGGAATCCTCCTGGGCGGAGCAGCGGGAGTATGTGGAAAACGCCGTAAAGGCTCTGCCGGAGCCCTGGCGGAAGGAGGCGCGAAAGCGGCTGGCCTCTCTGCGCCCGGAGGCGCCCTGCGGGGAGGAGAGCCATGTCCAGGCAGAGCTGGACTTGGCCGTAAACGGCTGGAGGGTCCGGCTGCAAAAGGATGGAAGCCTGCGGCTGCTGGAAAAGGACGGCCGCAGCTATGAAAACGCCTGGTTGGGACGGCTGGTGTACCAGGTTTACAGCGCAAAAACCGTTTTTGACAACCTGGAAGCGTACAACCGGGATTTAGAGCGCACCCGGGTGTGGGCGGAAGGAGATTTCTCCAAGCCGGGCCTGGATACGGTGAAAAACCTGAATGACGAAGCCTTCTCCTATTCCGTCACAGGCGCACAGCGGCAGGGGGACAGCCTGCGGGTCCGCCTCACTGCCCCGGAAGCCGCTGCGGAACGTTTCGGAGCGCCACACATTGCGGAGCTGGTCTATACTTTTGGAGAAGACTTGGGAATGGAGCTTTGCTGGTATCAAAAGGACGCCAGCCGCATTCCGGAGGGCATTTTCTTCGGGCTCAATATTGATTTCCAGGAGGGGCAGCCCTTTACCCTTACCAAGCTCAGTATGCCCGTCGACCCCTACCATGTCCGGGAGGGCGGCAACCGGAAGCTGCACGCCTCGCCGTCCATCCGCTGGGAGGGCGGGGAGCTGGTAAGCTGGCACGCGCCCCTGGTATCTGTAGGCGGGCGGCACCTTTATGATGAGAACGAGGAATATGGCAGCGCCGCCGGGGGCATGTATTATCTGCTGTGCAACAACCGTTGGGGCACCAATTTCCCGCTTTGGTATGGGGAAAATGCCCGGTTCGCCTTTACCTTAAAGCTGCAGTAAACGCAATCATACAGAAAGCGAGGCAAAATATGGACTTTCAATATACTGTTTCCTCCTCCCTTTGCAAGGTCTTTCCCAATGGAGAGGGGGTCCGCGAACTGAAAAACCGCTGCCTCACCGGGCTGAAGGGGGAGACGGTCTCCTTCCAGATCGCCTATTACTGGGGAGAGTGGGGCCGGGAGCATGGTTCCATAGAGGTTGTCTCTCCCATCAAGGACCAGGTGCGGGTGCGGACTGTGGAGCTGGTACCCTGTGAATATCCCTGCCACCAGCGGCGGGACAAGGACTATTTGGCTACGGAGCCGGGGCTGTACCCGGACCTGCTTCGGGATATTGGCGTCTGGGGATTTCCCTTAATTACCGGACAATGGCGGAGCCTGTGGGTAGATATCTCCCTGGAGGGAACCGCCGGCGTGCAGCCTGTGGAGATCCGTCTGAAAGCCAGAGGCCGGGCGCTTTGTCAGGTAGAGCTTACCTGCGAGACCCTGGATATCAGCCTGCCCAAGCTGCCCATCCCCCACACCGAGTGGTTTCACAGCGACTGTCTGGCCAATTATTATGGGGTGGAGGTGTTTTCAGAGCGGTATTGGGAGATTGTGGAGGAATTTGTAAAAACAGCGGTCCGGCACAAATGCAATATGCTGCTGACCCCTGTGTTCACGCCGCCTTTGGACACCGCCCGGGGCGGCGAGCGCCGCACGGTGCAGCTGGTGGATGTTACCATGGAAGACGGCAGGTACTCCTTTGGCTTTTACAAATTTCACCGCTGGATAGAGATGGCTCTGCGCTGCGGAATAGAATATATCGAGATATCCCATCTATTCAGTCAGTGGGGCGCCCAGGCCGCGCCGAAGATTATGGGAACAAAGGACGGCGTGTACCAGCGGCTTTTCGGCTGGGATACCGACGCCGCCGGAGAAGAGTACCAGGGCTTTCTCCACCAGTTCCTAACAGCCCTAAAGGAGGAGCTAAAGGCGCTGGGAATTGAGAAGAAGACCTATTTCCACATTTCCGACGAGCCCTCCATGGAGCAGCTGCCCTCTTACCGCAAGGCTTGGGAGGCGGTGGAAGGGGATTTGCGGGGCTATGCCATGATAGACGCGCTTTCTGACCACGCCTTTTATCAAGAGGGCCTGATAGAGCAGCCTGTATGCGCCTTGGACCACATCGGGCCCTTCTTGGAGGACCGCCCCCAGCGTTTGTGGGGATACTACTGCACCTCTCAGTGCGTGGACGTGCCCAACCGCTTTATTGTTATGCCAGGGGGCCGTACCCGGGTTTTAGGGGCGATGCTGTATCAATACCGGCTGGCGGGCTTCCTGCATTGGGGCTATAATTTCTACAACGCCCAGTTTTCCCTGTATCCCATAGACCCATACCGCACCACAGACGCCGGCGGCGCTTTCCCCAGCGGCGACCCGTTTCTGGTCTATCCCGGCCCGGATGGAAAGCCGGAGGAGTCTATCCGCCTGATGCACATGGACGAGGCCATGTCCGATTACTGCGCGCTGGCTGCTTTGGAAGCCCTGAGCGGCCGGGAAAAGGCCATGGAATGCTTGGGGGGCGAGCTGAGCTTTGAGGAGGACTATCTGCTGTCCCTGCGGGAAAGGGTTCACTATGGAATCCAGCAGGCGCTGGAGGCTGCCGGCAGCGGGGAGGCGTCAGTTTGTGAACCCTAGAATCTGTTTTAAAACAGATTCTAGAGAAAAAAGCTTGCATATTCTGTTTGGTTGCTATAGAATAATAAAAGAATGTTAAGAACGAGGGAGGAATCCTGTTGAAGAAATTTGGAGCAATTTTATTGGCCTTGCTTTTGGCGGTTGGACTGGCCTCCTGCGGCAAAGCGGACAACCAGGCCGCCAAGGTGCTGGGGCAAGGGGACGGCCTGGTAAAGGCGGAGGATCTGAAATCTCAGGAAGGTGGCAAAAAGCTGGGCTGGCAGACAGAGGCGCCCGAAAAGGGAGAGGAGATCGCCGTGGTCACCATGAAGACGGGGGAGCAGTTTAAAATCCGCTTTTTCCCGGACCAGGCCCCCAAGGCGGTGTACAATTTCAAGCGCCATGCCATAGACGGCTATTATGACGGCCTCACCTTCCACCGGGTCATCGCCAATTTTATGATACAGGGCGGCAGTCCTAACGGCACAGGCACCGACGGCGAAAGCGTGTGGGGCGGAACCTTTGAGGACGAGATGTCGAAGAGCTTAGTAAACATCGACGGTTCTCTGTCCATGGCCAATTCCGGCCCCAATACCAATGGCAGCCAGTTTTTTATCAGCTGCACAGGCACGCCGGCGGACCCGTCTGTGTGGGACAGCTACCAGCAGACGTATGAGCAGTTCCAGGAGCTGTACGAGCAGAATAAAGAGGCCATTGACGCCAATCCCAATATCAAAACCTTGGATATGAGCAAGGTTGACGACGCATACAAGGCCCTCTATGAGCAGTACGGGGGCAATATGCATCTGGACGGCGCCTACTCTACCAATGGCACCGGCCACACAGTTTTCGGCCAGGTATTTGAAGGACTGGACAGCGTTTACGCTCTTTCCCGGGCGGAAACAGACAGCAATGATAAGCCTGTGGAAGAGATGGTGGTAGAAAAAATCGAGATTGTGGAATATGACGGCCAGGAGTCCGGCGGGGCGCAGAGCAAGCCCGCGGATTGAACCGGTCATGTAAAGCGTCTCAAAGAAAAAACCAGCGCGGCCTGTTACCACGCTGGTTTTTCTCATGGAAAAGCCCAGGCTTCTCCAGAACCTCCCAGCGCCTATTTTGCCCCATTATGCGTTCCCGCAGATGCTGAACTTTCGCGGGTTTCACGGTGTTGCAAGGAGGGGAAATGTATGGTATAATGTAGGCAAAGCGTACATCCGGAAAACTCCAAGCAGATTTATGATAGAATATGCAAAGCATACATTCGGAAAAGGGCCCTTTGGTAGGCGGCGAAACCCCTGCGCTGTTGGATGTGCCGGACGTTTCAAGGTCCAGAAAAATAAAGGAGGATAATTTACTATTATGAAGAAAATCGCAAGCTTTACAGTGAACCATGACAAGCTGGAAAAAGGGATGTATGTCTCTCGAGTAGACGGCGACGCCGTGACCTACGATATCCGCATGAAAAAACCCAATGCCGGAGACTATCTCAGCAATGGGGCCCTGCATACCTTTGAGCACCTTTTTGCCACCTACGCCCGGAATTCCGCCCTTTCGGACGATGTCATCTACGTGGGCCCCATGGGATGCCGGACCGGCTTCTACCTGATCCTGCGGGACGCCGTGAGTAAGGAAACAGCCATCCAGTTGGTGCGGGAGAGCTTTCAGTTTATCTCCGCATTTGAGGGCGTAATTCCCGGCAGTAAGCGGGAAGAGTGCGGCAACTATCTGGAACATGACCTCCCCGGCGCGCGGGAGGTGGCAAAAGACATGGAGCAAGTTTTAAAGGACTGGGCAGTGGAGGATCTTGCGTACAAGGAGTAAGGAGGCCGGGAAAGGGGCGGGGCGTGCTTGCGGCGTCTCAACAGGTAGCAGATAGAAAATTAGTTTCCTATATATCTAGCGGTGCGGGCCGGGCCAATGCGTCTGGCGGCGCCGCTTTTTACCATGGCGCCCAAAGCGGCCTCCACTGTGGTGGGGCTTACCTGGGGCAAGGCCGCGCAGATTTCCGCTTTGGATACCGGCTGGGCGCTGCTTCGTACCATCTCTTCCACCATGGCGCGTTTGGTGTTCCGCCGGGGAGCGGCGGGTTTTGCATTTTTGTGCCGGGGGGCTTTTTCGGGGGCGGGTTCTTTCAAAGTGAAAGCCTCTGGCGCCGGTAAAGGCAGCAGCTTGCGGGCGCTGAGGTAGAGCAGGGAGAGAAAAGCGGCGATGTAAATGAGATAGTCGTTTTCGTTTTCCTCCCAGCGCTGCTTAGAGAGGGCGGTTTCCCGCTGAAAATAGGCGGGGTACCGGGCAATGGTATCTTCCAGGGAGAGGCGGCCGCAAAGAGTAAATCCCTCTTGCCGGAGCATGGACTGGGCGTGGGCTAATGCCAAGGAAGGCGAGCTTAGGCAGAGCAAATCCAGCGTCAGGCAGGATGCGGCTAAAAGGGGGTCTACCCCAGCCTTTCTGACTGAAGAATATGCAGAAAAAGCCAGGGATTCCTCTACGGGCAAAAGGGCCCTGTCTTTTGTCAAGTCCTGCCGCAAAATTTCCGGATCTGTCTTTTGACCGCCGGTACGCGCCCAAAAAGCCTGCATATTCCAAAGGCTCTGAAGCAGGGCGGAAATGTTCGTGGGTAAGATAATATTTTCCAAAAAGGAGTAATCAAAAATGTGCATACGGCTTCCCGCTTTCTGCATATATTTTCTCTTCTATATTATAACAGGAAGACCCCGGCAAATCAATGTTTTGAAAAATTTTTCCGCACATACTTAGGGCTTGACAAAAGACAGGGCCCTTTTGCCCGTAGA
>CANONE010000051.1 GCA_947567585.1 uncultured Clostridia bacterium
TCCAATCAGAAGAACAAAAGTTACAAGATAGAAGGAAACAATTTATAGAATCGATAGAATAGGCGTTGTTTTCATAAATCAGAGGGCAGCGGGTAACTTGGCAGTTGTGTTTCTCTATAGCCATATAGAAAGGATAGTAGACAGGGGTAAAGATAATAACGCCGTCCCCAGGCTCGCAAAAGGCTTTGACAGCAAACATAAGAGCTTCTACCACGCCGTGGGTGCCCACAATCCACTCCGGCTCAATGTGCCAGTTATGGCGCTTTTCCATCCAGGCGCAGACGGTATTCAAATACTCTGGGGTGGGGCTGGTATAGCCCAGAATGTTTTCATCCATATACTTTTTCAGGCCCTCGCCGATCTCCGGCGTGTTTTTGAACTCCATATCCGCCACGGAAAGGGGCACGATGCCATCGGAGAGGTCCGGCTTTTTCCGGCGCATCTCGTCCCACTTTCCGCTGCCGCAATGGGAGCGGTCCACCAGGGTTTCAAAATCGTATTTCATAGAAAAAACTCCTTTGCAGTATGTTGTCGAAGCTTGCCGGCTTCCATAAAAATATTATGTAGTATATTCTCCATTTTGTCAATACCCGCCCGTGTTTTGTGGGACTATGCCCCAAAGGGCCCAGTTTTATCCCTTGGCGGCGACGCCGGATTTGGGACAGAAAGAGGCCATGCAGCAGGCTTCGCACAGAGCCTTTCTGGCCGTACACACCGTCCGGCCATGAAGCACCAGCCGGTGGCAGAAGTTGTTGGCCTCCTCTGGAGGCAGCACTTCCCACAGGTCTTTTTCCACCTTTTGCGGGACCGTGGTTTTTGTCAGCCCCAGCCGCCCGGAAATGCGGATGCAGTGGGTGTCCGTGACCACGGCGGGCTTGTGGAAAATATCGCCTAAAATCAGGTTGGCGGTTTTCCGGCCCACGCCGGGAAGGCTTAATAGGTCCTCCATATTGTCCGGCACCTGCCCGCCGAAATCATCCCGGATTTTCCGGCAGGCGGCCAGAATGTCCTTGGATTTCGTCTTGTAAAAACCGCAGGAGCGGATGAGCTCCCCAATCTCCTCCTCGGTCCCTTCACAAAAGGCTTCCAAGGTGGGAAACCGGGCGAACAGAGCCGGGGTAACCAGATTGACCCGGGCGTCGGTGCATTGGGCGGCCAGGCGGGTGGAGATCAGGAGCTGTAGGGGATCCTGGTAGTCCAGGGAGCATAGGGCGTCGGGATATTCCTTCTTTAGGGCGTCGACGGCTTTTAGAGCCAGCTGGTTTCGATCCATAGCATTCATCCTTTTCGGCTTTTTTCTATATAATACATCATCCCCCGGCAGTTGACAAGCGGTTCCGGGCAAGATATAATACATCTCGGCAAGCACAAGCTGAAAAGTCCAAAGCCTATGGTTTTAGAGCCGCGTGTCGGGCGTTTCCCATAGGCTTCCAGAAAGAGAGGTTAGACAAATGACTTCCGCGATTCTGCAATGTATCGCCGTGGTAACCATGCTCATAGACCATATCGGATACCGGCTTTTTCCCGGGATGCCATGGATGCGCATGATCGGGCGGCTTTCCTTTCCCATTTTCGCCTTTATGCTGGTGGAGGGCTTTATACATACCTCGAATAGAAAAAAGTATCTCCGGCGCTTGGCCATATTCGCGGTGATTTCCGAGCCCCCCTACATGATATTTACATACGGCGTCTCCTGGCGGCAGGCCATGCTTTCCTCCGCGCTGCAGAATATTTTCTTCGAGCTGCTGCTTATGTTTGCGGCCCTATGGTTTCTGGAAAAAGCCCGGGCAAAGAATAAACTGTTCTATTTGGGCGCGGCGGCTATACCGGTTCTGGCGGAGGCGCTGGGAACCATGTACGGCGGCTACGGGGTCCTAATGGCGATGGCGTTTTTCCTGTTCCATAAGCGGCGTTGGGCAGGAATGGCATGTTTGGCGGCGCTAACGGCGCTTTACTGTGTCAGAATGGGCTCTTGGTTCCAGATCTACGCGGTTTTCGCCGCCATACCGCTCTATTTCTACAACGGCCAGCGGGGGCAGCGGCTGCCGAGATACTTCTGCTACGGCTTTTATCCTGTACACTTGCTGGTTATTTACGCCCTATACTGGACGTTGGCGCCTTTGCTTTAAGGGAGCGCAATGAACGATTGATAAAAAAAGGAGAACCTACGCGGGCTAAAGCGCGCGGGTTCTCCTTTCGTATTTGGCGTTTTAGTTGTCCCAATTTCTGCTGCGTTCCACAGCCTTATGCCAGCGGGCGATATCCTGTTCCCGGCGGGAGGGGGGATAGTCGGGGTTAAACGCGGCGTCCTCCTGCCAGACGGCGGAAAGCTCCTCCTGGCTTTCCCAGACGCCTACCGTCAGCCCGGCCATCATGGCGGAGCCCAGAGCGGTGGTTTCCAGGCATTTGGGCCGAAGCACCCGGCAGCCCAGGATATCTGACTGATACTGCATCAAAAACCGGCTTCGGGAAGCGCCGCCATCCACCCGCAGCTGGCTTAAGCATACCCCGGATTCCGCCTCCATAGCTTTTACCAGGTCGTAGCTTTCCAGGGCAATGCTTTCCAACACCGCCCTGCATAGATGCGCCCTCCGCGTGCCCCGGGTAACCCCCAGCAGCGCGCCGCGGGCGTACATGTCCCAATAGGGAGCGCCCAGCCCGGTGAAGGCCGGCACAAAGCTTACTCCCCCCGCGTCCTCCACGGTTTCGGCCAGCTGGTCCGCTTCTTGCGGATTTTTGATCATTTCCAGCTCGTCCCGGAGCCATTGTATGGCGGAGCCCGCGTTGAAGGCGCTGCCCTCCAGGGCATAGACGGTCTTCCCTCCCAGCTTCCAGGCAATGGTGGTGAGCAGGCCCTGGGATTTCACCGCCTCATTTCCCGTATTCATCAGCACAAAGCAGCCTGTGCCGTAGGTGTTTTTCGCCATGCCCTTTTCAAAGCAGCATTGGCCGAAGAGGGCGGCGTGCTGGTCTCCGGCCATACCGGCAATGGGAATTTCCCGCCCCAGCACATCCGCGCCGCAGATGCCGGCCACTTGCCCGCACTCTACCACCTGGGGCAGGGCGCTTTCCGGGATGCCCAGCTCCCGCAGCAGGGTCTCGTCCCAGCATTGGCGGTGAATGTCAAAGAGCATGGTCCGGGAGGCGTTGGAGACGTCGGTGACAAAGGATCTGCCCTCGGATAGGGAATAGGCAAGCCAGCAGTCGATGGTACCAAAACGCAGGCGGCCCTTTTTAGCCAGTTCTCGGGCAGCGGGGACATGCTCCAGAATCCATTTCATCTTTGTGCCGGAAAAGTACGGGTCAATTAAGAGCCCGGTCACGTCCTTTATGTAGCCGGCAAGTCCGGCCGCTTTTAGTCTTTCACATGCGGGGGCGGTGCGGCGGCATTGCCAGACAATGGCGTTGCAGACGGGAATTCCAGTAGCGGCGTCCCAGGCCACAGTGGTTTCCCGTTGGTTGGTGATGCTGATAGCGGCAATATCCCCGGCGGTAGCCCCGGCATTGGCCACCGCCTGCCGCATGGCGTAGATGGTCGTCTGCAAAATCTGCACGGCGTCGTGCTCCACATAACCGGGCTGGGGATAAATCTGCCGGAACTCCTTCTGTCCCATGCCCGCCACGCCTCCAAAGGCGTCAAACAGCACGGCCCGGGAGCTGGTAGTTCCCTGGTCAATAGCCAGAATATATTTTCCTACAGTCATGTTGGCGCTCCTTTCTTAGGACCCTGGGGCGTTGCCCGAACCCCCTACGTCTCCTCGCCGGCTCGATCGGCTCAGAACGGTCCCCGTACGTTGAATTTGTCAAGCGCCTGGGGGCCATCGCCCTTTAAAAAGGTGGAGGAAGCTTTTTATGCCGGCGTTACTGTTTGTACCGGTGGATGGGTGGGCGGAGCAGGCGGCTCGGTGGGAATTTCCTCTCTCCTCTGTACTTATTGTTTATAGGAGATGTTTTCGTCGGTCATTAATTCTTTCAAGGAAGTGGCCAGGCCGGCTAAGCCCTGGATGTTAGAGGGAATGATGATTTTGGTGGCGTTGCCGTCGGCGGCGGCCTGGAAAGCTTCCAGGCTCTTTAGGGCGATGACCTGTTCGCTGGGATGGGCCTCGTTCATCAGCTTGATGGCGTCCGCCAGGGCCCGTTGCACAGAGAGAATGGCCTCCGCCTCGCCCTGAGCCTCCCGAATCTTGGTCTCCTTCACAGCGTCGGCCCGCAGCACCGCGGATTCCTTCTGGCCCTCGGCAATGAGGATGGCGCTGCGCTTTTCCCCTTCGGCGTCCAGAATTTTAGCCCGGCGCTCCCGCTCCGCTTTCATCTGCTTTTCCATGGAATCCTGAATCTCGGCGGGAGGAATGATGTTTTTAAGCTCTACCCGGTTGACCTTGATGCCCCAAGGGTCGGTGGCCTCGTCCAGAATCACCCGGATTTTTGAGTTGATCACATCCCGGGAGGTGAGGGTGTGGTCCAGTTCCATCTCGCCGATGATGTTCCGCAGAGTCGTGGCGGTAAGGTTCTCAATGGCGGAGATGGGGTTCTCCACGCCATAACAATAGAGCTTGGGGTCGGTGATCTGGAAATAGACCACCGTATCAATCTGCATGGTAACGTTATCTTTGGTGATTACGGGCTGAGGGGGAAAGTCGATGACCTGTTCTTTTAAGCTGACCTTTTTGGCGATCCGGTCAATGAAGGGAATTTTAAAATGGAGGCCGGTGGTCCAGGCGCTGTGGAAAGCGCCTAGGCGTTCCACCACATAGGCGTGGGCCTGGGGCACAACTTTGAAGTTGGAGACCAAGGCCGCCAGCAAAACCACAACAACGATTAATACGGCCGCCAGCACCAAGTCGGCGCCCATAGTGCCAGTGATGAATCCGGGATGAATAAAGTGACTCATAGATTTTCTCCTTTCTCAGCGGCCCTGGATACCAGCAGCTTTACGCCTTCGATCCGGGCCACAACCACGGTTTCTCCCGCCGCGATGGTCTCATCCTGGGCGACAGCCCGGGCGGCCCAGCTATTGCCCAGAACAGCTACGCGGCCGGTGCCCAACAGGTTGTCGATTCTTTCGGTGACCACCCCTGTGCTGCCCAGCGCCCGGTCGGCGTTGGTGGGGGGCGGCCCCTCCTTTTGCAGGCGCCGGGCCAGGGGGCGGGTAACCGCCATAGCTGCCAGCACGCCCAGGACGAACAGCCCGATTTGCAGCCACAGCGGTCCGCCCGCTAAATTGGCCACTAGGGCCGCTAAGCCGCCGGGCACGAACCAGATGGATACCAGCGCGGGCACCGCCGCTTCAATCACGGCCGCCGCCGCTGTAATTCCCAGCCAAACAAAACCCATTGCATTCACGGAATCAACCTCCTTTTGCCGCGAAATGCGCGGAATAATGAAAAAACATGCAGCCTTCAAGGAAAACCTTCCTGTAGGGCTTTGTAAATATTATACAATGCTCCGTGGAAAAAGGCAAGTGCTCATGGGTTAAAATTTATGCTGCCCTTGCAATAAGTTTTCATGTGGCTATTCCAAGCTATGATATAAAATTTCAAATGGCTTTCTGGAGCAGTTTTTCCTTCTGAGAACATTGACATCCGGCGCGGGGATTGGTAAAATATATAATAGATAGCTACAGGATAAACCGTTTTCCCAGAATACCTTGGCCGCCCCTTGTTTCAAGGTTAAACCCGCCGCGCTGAGGCACGCCTGCAAAGGGCGGTCTGTTTGTCATGTTTTCGATTGTTAGAAAAAGGAGTAAACGCTCATGTATCGCTGCCATACTGTTTTTTATTTTATCGGGGATCAGCGGGAAATATTCGACGCGCTCCGGGAAGCGACCCCTTTGGAACATTTTACCCATCAATTTTTGGAAAGCGCACAGCTGGACCCCGCTTTGCTGGGCCAAGCCGACGTGGTGTTCGCGGATCTGGAGCATCTGGACGCGGGCGCTCTGCTCGGGGAGCTGGCCCGCCGCCCTAAAGAGGGCCGCGCCTGTATTCTGCTGGCGGAGAATTATCCGGACGCGCCTTTGGATCCCGCGCTGATTACGGATCTGTGGCGGCTTCCTATGTGTTCCCAGGAACTGCGCTTTCGCTTTTCCCGCTGGCAAAATGCATGGAAGGCGGAAAAGGACCTGTGGCAGACCAGCCAGTTTTTGGAGGCGACCATCAACAGCACGCCCAATTTGATCTGGTATAAGGATAAGACCGGCATTCACGAGAAGGTCAACGACAGCTTCTGCCAGACGGTTAACAAGACAAAAGAGATGGTAGAGGGCAGGGGACATGCGTATATTTGGAATGTGGAGCATGACGACCCGGCCTGTATAGAGTCTGAGCGGCAGGTGATGGAGAACAAGGCCACCCTGGTTTCCGAAGAGACCATCATGACCGGCGAGGGCCAGCGGCTGTTGACCACGTACAAGTCTCCCCTGTATGACTTGGACGGCAGCGTTATGGGCACGGTGGGCATTGCCATCGATATCACCAAAGAGCGGGCCTATGAGCAGGAGCTTGTCCAAAAGAGCCACACTTTGGAGACGATATTTACTACCATTGACTGCGGCATTATGACCCATAGTATAGACGGCTCGGAGATTATCAGCGTAAACCGGGCGGCGCTGGATATCTTGGGCTACGACTCCCAAGAGGATATGCTGCGGGCCGGCTTCGACATGGTGGCGCAGTCCGTGGCCGACGAGGATAAAGCCGCCCTGCGGGAAAGCATACGGTCTTTGCAGAAGGTGGGGGACAGCGTCAGCGTAGAGTACAGGGTTGTCCATAAGGACGGCCAGGAGCTTCATATTACGGGCAATGTAAAGCTCCTGCAAGATGAGAGCGGCGCGCCCTTCTATCAGCGGTTTTTGCTGGACTGCACCCAGCAGAAGCTTCAGGAGCAGCGGGAACGGGAGGAAAAGGAGCTCCGGCAGATGGAGCTGATCCATGCCCTGAGCATTGACTACAATTTGGTGTGCTTTTTTGACCTGGACACCGGCAGGGGCAACGCCCTGCGGATTGGCGCGTGTAAATTTGACGTGCTGGGGGATTGCTTTGAAGGGGAATTGGACATTGACGCCTGTATGGAGAGATACATAGAGAGCTGCGTCTATCCGGAAGACCGGGAAGCCATGTATAAAGTCGCTTCTCGGGAGAACCTGAAAAAGGAACTCTCCGCTCAAAGGCTGACTTATCTTAATTACAGGACTCTCTGTGGGGAAGAGCTGCGCTATTTCCAGATGAAGGCTGTACGGACGGGGAACTGGGACAACCAGCGGGGCGTGGTGCTGGGCTTCCGAAGCGTAGACGAAGAGACCCGCCGGGAGATGGAAAAGAAGGGGCTTTTAGAGGACGCGCTTTTCCAGGCAAACCGGGCCAGCAAGGCGAAGAGCACGTTTTTATCCAATATGTCTCATGATATCCGTACCCCGATGAACGCCATTGTCGGTTTTACCTCTTTGGCGATTACCCATATTGACCACAGAGAGCAGGTGGAGGAGTACTTAAAGAAGATTATGACCTCCGGCAACCATCTTTTGAGCCTCATTAACGATATTTTGGATATGAGCCGCATTGAAAGCGGTAAAATCAACCTGGACGAGGAGCTTTGCAGCCTGCCCGATATTCTCCACAGCCTTCACAGCATCATTCAGGTGGATATTCACGCAAAGCAGCTGGAGCTGTATATCGACACCGTGGACGTCATTGACGAGGAAATTTATTGCGACAAGCTCCGGCTGAATCAGGTCCTGCTGAATCTGCTCAGCAACGCGATTAAATATACCGGGGCGGGGGGCACGGTCAGCCTGCGGATTACGGAAAGGCCCGGCGCGCCGGACGGCTTCGCCTATTATGAGTTTTCCGTTAAGGACACGGGCATCGGCATGAGCCAGGAGTTTGTCGCCCACATTTTTGAACCCTTTGAGAGAGAGAGAAACTCCACCATCAGCGGTATCCAGGGCACGGGCTTGGGTATGGCGATTACCAAAAACATTGTGGATATGATGAACGGCTATATTGAGGTTCACAGCGAGCAGGGGGCTGGCACGGAGTTTGTAGTTTCTTTCCCCTTCCGGCTAAGCGCGGAGCCAAAAGAGCCGCAGGTGATCCCCGAGCTTAAAAACTGCCGGGCGCTGGTGGTAGACGATGATTTTAATACCTGCGACAGCGTGTCCTATATGCTTCAGCAGTTTGGCATGCGGGCGGAGTGGACGCTCTCCGGCAAAGAGGCTGTTTTGCGGACCCGGCAGGCCGTCAGCCGGAAGGACGACTACTACGTCTATATTGTGGACTGGCTGATGCCGGACATGAACGGCGTAGAGGTAGCCCGGCGCATCCGCAAGGAAACGGACCAGAACGTGCCCATTATTGTGCTGACAGCCTACGATTACTCCGACATAGAGGAAGAAGCCAAAGAGGCCGGGGTAACCGCCTTCTGCCGCAAGCCGTTATTCCTCTCTGAGCTCCGCCGCTGCCTGGATTCTATTGTGAACGCGGATGTTCTATCCGAGGAGGCCAAAAGAAAGCCCAGCGTTTCCCACACCGGCCGCATTTTGCTGGCGGAGGACAACGAGCTGAACCAGGAGATTGCGATTGCCATTTTAGAGGAAGCCGGTTTTGAGACGGATGTGGCCAGCAATGGCCGGGTTGCTATTGAGATGCTGAAGGCGGCTCCGCCGGACTATTACCGCGTGGTCCTCATGGACGTGCAAATGCCCGTTATGGGCGGCTATGAGGCCACCCGGGCGATCCGGGCCATGGATGACAAGCGGCTGGCGTCCATTCCCATCCTGGCCATGACAGCCAACGCCTTTGAAGAAGATAAGCAGGAAGCTTTTCGCAGCGGCATGAACGGCCATATCGCGAAGCCCATTGATATTGCCAAGCTGATGGAGACCCTGGACCAAGTGCTGGAGTAAAAGCCAAAGAAAAAAGAGCCTAGCTGCCAAACACAGCCAGGCTCTTTGTAATACACGTCCCTTTAGCGGGGTACGCCGCCACATACCCGCGGCCTTCCGCCTTGTCCGCAAGCTGCCGGTACAAAAAGCACAGCCCCGGAACGCCCTTTCAAAAGCGCGCTGGTCTCAAGGCGCTTGACGAAGACAATGTGTGAAGACCCTCCGGCGCCGGCGAACCGGCGGGTGAGACGTGGGGAGGGGGCAAGACCTACAGCCTCACTGAACCAGATGCTCCTGGGTCCAATTGAACGTAGCGGTGCAGACGTCCTTGACGCAGCCCTCGTCAATGGGGGAGCGCAGGCCAACGGCATGGGCCAGGTCAATAAAGGTCTTTGTGCCGCCCAGGTTTACAAAAGCCATGTACTTTTCCCAGGCCGCTTTCCGGTCCTCTAAGGACAGGGCGAAGAACTGTAGGGACATTACCTGTGCCAGACAGTAGTCGATGTAATAGAAGGGGCTCTGGTAAATGTGCATCTGCCGCTGCCAGCCCGCGCCCCGGCCATAGAAGGGCAGGCTGTCAAAGTCAATGTAGGGCCGGTACAGCTTTTCCAGCCGGGCCCAGGTCTCGTTGCGCTCTTCCGGGGTCATCTCCGGGCGGCTGTAAACCTCATGCTGGAAGTGGTCCACCAGGCACCCATACGGGATAAAGGTCAAGGCGTCCTCCGCGTGAGAGAGCTCATACTTATCCGTCATAGGACCGAAGAACAGGTGATGCCATGGGGCGGTTAGGAACTCCATGCTCATGGAGTGGGTTTCGGCGCCCTCCATGGTGGGGAACTGGTTGGCGCGAATCTCAATGGTGCGGGCGGCGGTATAGTCGGCAAAGGCGTGGCCCGCTTCATGGGTGAGCACGTCCACGTCCCCGGAGGTGCCGTTAAAGTTGGAGAAAATAAAGGGGTACTTGTAATCCGGCAGGCTGGTGCAGTAGCCGCCGGGGGCTTTTCCCTCTTTAGCCAGCACGTCGAAAAGCTCGTTTTCCAGCATCAGGTCGATAAATTCCCCGGTTTCCGGGGAAAGCTCGTGGTACATCCTTTTGCCGGCCGCCATGATCTCGTCCGGCGTGCCCTGGGGCTTGGCAGAGCCGTCTTTGAACATCAGGGTATTGTCGTAGAACTTAAAATCATCAATACCCAAGCGCTGGGCCTGCCGGGCCTTGACCTTCACCGTCAGGGGCACCAGGTCCCGGACCACTTGGCTGCGGAAGCTTTGGAGGTCCTCCGGAGTATAGCAGTTGCGGCCCATACGCAAAAAACCCAGGGGCACATAGTTTTCAAAGCCCAGCTTTTTGGCCTGCTCGGTGCGGTTTTTTACCAGCTTGTCAAAGAGCTCGTCAAACTCCGCCTGGTGGGCGTCGAAGAACCCGCCTTCGGCTTCCAGGGCCGCCTTGCGCACAGCCCGGTCCGGGTCCTGCTTGTAGGGCCCCAGCTGGGCCACGGTCACCGTCTTGCCCATAAAGTCGATGCGGGCGCTGGCGTAGAGCTTCTGGTACTCAGTGGTCAGCCGGTTCTCCTCCTGGACCAGGGAGATGATAGCCGGGGAGAAGCATTTCAGCTCCATTTCGGCATTGGTAAACAGCAGCGCCCCCAGCTCTTTTTCCAGCTCAGAACGGAATTTGGATTCCACCAGGGCTTTGCTGAAGGCTTGCAGCTTCTCGGAAATCAGCGGATACTGCTCGTCCAGATACGCCTGCTCATCCTCATAGAACTTGTCCCGGGTATCCACGGTGTTGCGAATGGCGCAGATGCTGGACAGAGTGTGGAAACGGGACATCAGCGCGTCCTTTTCCTTGTAGACTGTCAACTGTTCCCCGGCGGAGCCGGCCTCCCGCATACGGGCGGTCAGCTGGTCCAGCTGGGCGAGAAGCGCGGATATATCGGGGCGTGAATAGGTCATTTGGGAAAACTTCATGATACTCTCCTTTCAAATACGAAATACCTTCTACCCTATCATACAGCGTGCAGAGGGGAACAGTCAAGGAAAACTTTGGCGCCCGGGGCTTTGCTCCCCTCCGCTGGCAGATAAGCCGCGACCCTCCCGGCCTTTGGCGGCACGGCTTGACAGCGCTTTGAGCCGGTGATAAAATAGACATAGCAATTTTAAAATGAGGGCCCTCATTTTATGCCATTCTCCTGGGAGAATGGCATAAAGACCGGTTGTTCATTGGAAAATAATGAGGTAAATTATGATGATTTCCACAAAGATCATTCGCGCTACAAATAAAATCTTCCCCAAGGTGGTGCATCCCTTCAATCTTCAAAACCAGGGGGTGGAGACTTACGCCCAGTGGCAGTACCGCAAAGGCGGGGATACCATCCGGTTCTTCCTGGAAGCGCGGCCGGCCGAAGACATTTTTGCGGGAAAGCGCGTGCTGGATATGGGCTGCGGGGCCGCTGGAAAGAGCCTCTACTATTGCTCTCTGGGGGCGGAAAAGGTCACCGGGGTGGATGTGGTGGCCCATTATGAGGCAGAGGCGAACCAGCTGGCCCGGCAGCTTGGCTTCCAGGACAAATTCCAGTTTATCTGCGCGTCAGCCTTTGCGCTGCCCTTCCCGGACGGCTCCTTTGACACCATCATCATGAACGATTTTATGGAGCATGTTTCCGACCCAGCCCGTACGCTCCGGGAAGCCCTACGCCTCTTGGCCCCTGAGGGCGCCATTTATATCAACTTTCCCCCCTATTACCACCCTACCGGCGCCCATCTCAGCGACGTCATCAATATGCCTTGGGTGCATCTGTTTTTTACGGAAAAGATGTTGGTAGAAGCATACAAGGACCTGGTGAAGGGGCTGCCTGACCAGCAGGAGCGCATAGCCCTGCGCATCTCCACGGACGAGAAGGGGCGGGAGTATTTCGGCTATATCAACAAGATGACCTTAAAGAAGTTTAAGGGCATTCTCTCTTCGCTTCAAATCACGCCAAGCTATTACCGCGAGGTACCCCTGCGCCCCTGGCTGAAGCCTTTGGCAAAAACGCCGGGGTTAAAGGAAATGTTTGTGAAGATGGGCGTCTGCATTATCGAAAAGCGGTAGCCCTTCCGGCAAAAGCCCAACAAAAAAGCCTCCTGTATAGAAACAGGAGGCTTCCTTTCAGTCAATAAAATCAGTCGCTGGTGTAGGGCAGCAGAGCCAAGTGCCGAGCGCGCTTAATCGCCACAGTCAGGGCGCGCTGGTGGCGGGCGCAGGTGCCGGTTACGCGGCGGGGAAGAATCTTGCCCCGCTCGGAAATGAACCGGCGCAGCTTGGCCACATCCTTATAATCGATAAACTCCGCGCGGTCCACACAAAAACCGCAAACCTTCTTGCGGCCCTTGCGGCCCCGGCGAATCTCTCTCTCGGGTCTTTCTGGCATGATTAAAACCTCCTTTATGGGTTACTTTTCTGGCTTATGAGGGAAGTTTCGCTTAGTTCGATTTTAGAAGGGGAGATCGTCGTCGCCCAGGATTTCTTCGAAATCTTCCGTGGATCCGCTGGAATAGGCCGGGGCCGGCTCCTTAAAGGCCGGAGGCGCGTCCATGCTCCGGTCGTAATAGGAATCGCCGCCGCGAGAGGACTCCGCCTCCCGCTTGGAGCCGCAGAAGCTCACGTTATTGGCCACAACCTCTACAGCCTTGCGTTTGTTCCCCTGCTTGTCCTCAAAGTTCCGGGTCTGAAGATAACCGTCTACCGCCATCATCTGGCCCTTGGTAAAATACCGGCACACAAATTCAGCGGAGCTCCTCCAGGCCACCACGTCGATGAAGTCTGTCTGGCGCTCGGTTCCAGCCTTAGAATAGGAGCGGTCCACCGCAAGGGTAAAAGAGGTAACCGCCAGATCGTTGGCGGTGTGCCGCAGCTCTGGATCCGCCGTAAGCCTGCCCATAATGGCAACCACGTTTAACATAGACGATCTTCCTTTCTACTGGCGCATGGCGCGTAAACACCCATGCGCCTTAGAGAATTACTCTGCGGACTCCGCCGCAATCGCTTCTTGAGCGATGGCTTCTACGTCGATGCTGCCGCTCTCGTCAGCCTTCACGGGCTTCTGGGGCTTGCGCTCCACCAGCTGGCGGGGATCGATCTTCACAATGAGCGTGCGCAGGATGCCGTCCGTAATCTGATAGCGCCTGTCCAGCTCCGCGGTGAATTCCGGGCCGCTCTCAAAGTTGATGAGCGTATAGTAGCCCTCGTTCTGCTTTTGAATGGGATAAGCAAAACGGCGCTTGCCCCAATCGTCCACGTTTTTCACCGTGCCGTGCTCATTGATGAGGTTCTTGAATCTTTCTACCAGAGCCGCGCTGCCCTCTTCCCCCAGTTTCGCGGAAGTGACGATGACGGTCTCGTAGAGGTTCTTACCTTCTGCCATTTCTATTGCACCTCCTTTTGGCCTTATGGCCCCAGGCTCTTTGGGTTTGTCCTGGGGCAAGGAAGTTTGAAACTCTGTCTCAAACAACTTTCTTATTATACCATATGCTGGG
>CANONE010000052.1 GCA_947567585.1 uncultured Clostridia bacterium
TTAAGTGGATGCAGGAGAAGTATCCCGGCCGGTTTGTGCTGTGCCTGGGCTTTGTACCAGAGCTTTCCCGAAAGATTTACGCGGGATCGGATATATTCCTGATGCCCAGTAAGTCCGAGCCCTGCGGCCTTTCCCAGATGATCGCCCTGCGGTACGGCACCATTCCGGTGATTCGGGAAACCGGAGGACTGAAGGACTCCATTACCGACAGCGGCGACGGCGTGGGCAATGGGTTTACCTTCATGACCTATAACACCGGCGATTTGCTGCACAGCCTGCACAGGGCCATCTACGCTTACAACTCCGACAAGGAGGGCTGGGGCGTTCTGGTGGACCGGGCCATGGGCTGCGACAACAGCTGGAGCAAGTCTGCCGGCGAATACATTAAGCTGTATAAGCAGATTATGGAGAGCTAAAAGGGACCGGATTTTTGACAGAGTATACGTCTTTATAGGCGGTAAAAAGAGTAAAAAAGGGCGGCGGGGCTTCCTGCCGTCCTTTTTGTAATGCTTTTGTAATGTTTTTCTTCCATTTTTTGGCAAGCTGTGCTATAATGTACGCAAAGCGTACATCCGGAGTTTCCCTCGTCCGCCCGGCGGCCGCCTTTCGCTTTGCGAAAGCACCGGAAAACTCCAATCAGATTTATGCTATAATATCCGCAGGATATTTCAGTAGAGCGGGATTTGCGCGGCAAATCCATAAATCGCTAAGGCGATTTGGTAAGACGCAAAGCGGCTTGCTGCCGTGCTGTGATGTCCGGAGAAAGATTTTAAGAGGTCGGGACTTCTAGTCCTTTCGGGCTGTTCACGCCGTTCGGGGCTGGTGTGCGGCCGCTCCCAAAGTCTGCCGCTTTGTGAAAGAATCGGACGCAGCTTTTGAGTTGGGTTTTGTCTTGAGCATATGCTGGGGTATTTTTCTTGGAGGTCTATTATGAAGCATATATACGCCTGCGATTCACATAATCATTCTAGCTGCTCGCCGGACGGAAATCAAGCGCCCCGGGAAATGCTGGCCAGGGCCCAGGATTTGAGGCTATATGCCTGGACGCTTACAGACCATTGTGAGTGCCAGCAGTACCGGGAGAGGTATGAAGAACGCGTCCGGCTGGCTTGGAAGGAGATGGAAAAGCTGGAGGGAGGCAGCCTGCGGGTCTACCGGGGCATTGAGTTAGGGCAGCCCATGCAGAATTTGGAAGCCGCCGAAAGCGTCACAGGCCAATTTGCCTATGACTTTGTCATCGGTTCCCTGCATAACCTTCAGGATAAGCCCGACTTCTATTATATGGATGCCGCCGCCATGGACCCAGAGGAGCTCCACAGCCTTTTAGATGACTATTGGCAAGAGCTCTTGGACATGATCGCCTGGGGTGGATTTGACTCGCTGGGCCACCTGACGTACCCTCTGCGGTACATTCAGGGGGAACATGGCGTGCGGGTGGATATGGCCCGGCATACCGAAAGGATAGACGATATTTTCAGCGCTTTGGTAAAGGCGGATAAAGCCCTGGAGGTGAACACTTCTGGACTTCGCCAAAAGCTGGGGGAGACCATGCCGAATCTGGAGCTTCTCAGGCGGTACCGCCGGTCGGGCGGAAAGCTGGTCACTTTGGGTTCGGACGCCCACTGCGCCGAAGACCTGGGCGGGGGTATTGACGAGGGCATGGAACTGCTGAAGGCGGCGGGCTTTACAGAGTTTACTATATATGAAAAGCGCGCGCCAAAACAGCTGCCTTTGGAATAAATGGCGGGGAGAGTATGCACAATTTCATGGCAGAGACAAAAAGGGCCGCTGGGGGCCCGCAATGAGAAGGCGCCGGACGCGCCAGACAAAGAGAGGAGAGCATCTACATGGCAATGGAACAGATATTAGAGCTTTTGCAGGACGAGGCAAAGCTGACCAATAAACAGCTGGCCACTATGTTGGGAGAAACCGAGGAAAATGTAGCAAAGGCCATCGCGCAATATGAACGGGAAGGGGTTATCAAGGGCTATCACGCCCTTATTAATTGGGAGCGTACCGAGACCCAAAAAGCCGCCGCGCTGATTGAGCTGCGGGTTACGCCCCAAAAGGACACCGGCTTTGACGAGATCGCCGGACGGATTATGAACTTTCCCGAGGTGGAAAGCGTCTACCTGATGTCCGGCGGCTATGATCTGGCAGTTACCGTGGCCGGGCGCACTATGCAGGATATCGCCATGTTTGTGGCAAAGCGGCTGGCCACGATAGATGGAGTGCTCTCTACAGCGACGCACTTTATGCTGACAAAGTATAAGGATGGCGGCGTAATCTTCCGGGAGGATTACGAGGAAATTGATGAGAGAGGGAGTAATCTGTGTGATTGATTACGGCAGGCTAATGAATACCAAGGCCCAGGCCATCAAGCCTTCGGGCATCCGTCGTTTTTTTGATATTGCCAGCGAGATGGAAGATGTGATCTCTCTGTCTGTTGGCGAGCCGGATTTCCACACCCCTTGGCACATTCGGGAGGCGGGAATCGCGTCCTTGGAGAAGGGGCGCACCCGGTATACTCCCAACCGGGGTTTTGCGCAGCTGCGGCAGGAAATCAGCCGCTTTCTGGAGCGGCACTATCAGGTTGCCTATGACCCGCAAGGGGAAGTCCTTGTCACTGTGGGGGGGTCTGAAGCCATTGATTTATGTGTCCGCAGCTTGATCAATCCCGGTGATGAGGTGTTGATTCCCGAGCCCAGCTTTGTGTGCTATGTTCCCATCACCCAGATGGCGGGAGGGGTGCCGGTCATCATTGAGACGGGCCCGGAAAATGGATTCCGCCTGACAGCGCAGCAGCTGGAAAGCAAAATAACGGAAAGGACGAAATTGCTGATATTACCCTACCCGAATAATCCCACAGGGGCGGTTATGAACCGGGAGGACCTGGCGGCGGTTGCCGGGGTGGTAGAACGCCACAACCTGCTGGTGCTGTCAGACGAGATCTACGCGGCTCTCACCTATACGGAGGCGGGGCATGTGGCTTTTTCCTCCCTGCCGGGAATGTGGGAACGCACTGTGCTGGTGAATGGGTTCTCCAAAGCGCATTCCATGACTGGCTGGCGGCTAGGCTACGCGGCAGGGCCCAAAGAGATTATCGGGATCATGACAAAGCTTCACCAGTTTGCCATTATGAGCGCCCCCACCACCAGCCAGTATGCGGCTATCGAGGCTTTGAAAAATGGAGACGAGGACATTGCGTACATGCGCGGCCAATACGATATGCGCCGCCGGCTGATTGTAGATGGGCTCAATCAGCTGGGACTGCGGTGTTTTGAACCAGAGGGGGCATTTTATGTGTTTCCATCTGTAAAGTCGACGGGCTTGACATCCATGGAATTCAGTGAAAAGCTGATCTATAGCAAGCGGGTGGCCGTAGTGCCCGGGGATGCCTTTGGAGCCAGCGGAGAGGGCTTTGTACGGATATCTTACTCCTATTCCATTAAGCACATCACAGAAGCGCTGGAGAGGATTGGCGCTTTTCTGGAGGAGTTATGAGGGAACAGGTTTGGCTGCATAAGTGTAAAGGGTATAAGCTTGACGATTTGTGTCAGCTAGTTGACCAGGCTTTTACGGCTCTTCATGTCTACGACAGCTTGAAGCCGGGAATGACCGCAGTGCTGAAGCCGAATCTCCTAATGGCGTCCAAGCCGGAAGAGGCGATTGCCACCCATCCCCTTTTTACAGCGGCAGTGGGCATCTGTGTACAAAAGGCGGGAGCTGGGGTTCTCATTGCCGAGAGCCCAGGCGGCCCCTATACGCCGGTTATGATGCGGCAGATCTTCCGGGCTTGCGGTTACCAAGACATTGCAAAGGAATATAACTTTACACTTTACACAGAGTGTAAAGCCAGAGAGCTTTCTATACCCAACGGCCTGCGCTGTAGGCAGGCCAGTATTGTGGAGCCATTTATTGACGCGGATTATTTAATAGATTTGGCTAAACTGAAAACCCACGGTATGGTGGGGTATTCCGGAGCGGTAAAGAACATGTTTGGCGCGGTGCCGGGGCTAAAAAAGCCAGAGCTTCATTGCCGCTTTCCGGACAAGGAGGACTTTTCCCACATGCTGCTGGATCTGTGCGATTATTTGAAGCCGGATCTAAGCCTGATTGACGGAATCTGGGCCATGGAAGGAGACGGTCCTTCCGGCGGAGACCGGCGGGAATTGGGGGTTTTGCTGGCCTCCCGAAGCCCGTTTGCGGCAGACCTTTGCGGGGCGGCGCTGATTGGCAGCGGGCCGGAAAAAATCCGCATGCTGGATTTAGCGGCTAAGCGTGGGCTGGGACCTGTTTCCTTGGATGAAGTGGAAATCATTGGGGACCCTATTGAAGGGCTGATTGCGGCGGATTTTGTCCCGGCAAAGGCGGGAAGCACGGATTTTATTGATAAGCTGCCGCCCTTTCTGCGTCCGGCGGCAAAAAAGTTGGCGACGCCTAAACCAAAAATAAACAAGAAGCTGTGCGTTGGCTGTGGGAAATGCGCGGAGAGTTGTCCGCAGAAGGCCATCCGGTTGGCAGAGGGTAAGGCTGTTATTGATCTCAAAAATTGTATACGCTGTTTTTGCTGCCAGGAAATGTGCCCGAAGCACATAGTAGAGGTGAAGCGGCTGCAACTTTTTAACCTGTAAAGGGATTTCCTTGCATAAATCCATAGGAAGCTTTAAGGTTGTAAAGGTTTACAGCTTTATGGTTGAGGGAAAGGATGAGGTAGAGATGAAGGTTAAGGCGTTTGGGAAGATTAACCTGACCCTGGATATTACCGGCAGGCGGGAGGACGGCTTCCACCTTTTGGACACGGTGATGCAGACTGTCTCTATTTGGGATGAACTGGATATTCAGCGCAGCAGGGACTCTGGAATCCATCTGCAGTGCAGCCGGGAGAGCATTCCGGTTGACCGGAAGAATACGGCATATCGGGCGGCCCGATTCTTCTTGGAAGACCAGAGGCTGCAAAGCGAAGGCATTTACATTTTTATCCGTAAGTATACGCCCAGCCGGTCTGGGATGGGAGGCGGCAGCGCGGATGCGGCCGCAGTTCTGCATGGGCTCAATAGGATGTTTGAGACGAAGCTGAGTCTGGAGCATCTGATGGAGCTGGGAGCCAAAGTGGGTTCGGACGTGCCCTTCTGTGTGGCGGGCGGAGCCGCCCGGTGTACTGGCGTGGGCACCATTGTAGAACCCGCCCCCATGATGCCGGAGTGTTGGTTGGTAGTGGCCAAGCCTCCCGCTGGCATGAGCACGCCCCGGGCCTATGCGCTCTTGGACCAGTACCCTCTTTCCAGCAACCGCTCTACGCCGCGCATGATGGAAGCGCTGGAAGCTGGGAATTTGAAACGGGTGGCCAAGAATCTTTCCAACCGCTTTGACGAGACCATCCGTCTGACGCCGGTACGGCAGCTGAAACGGGCCATGCTGGAGGCCGGGGCATTAGGCGCCATGATGACGGGAAGCGGTTCCGGCGTGTATGGAATTTTTCAGACGGAGCAACAGGCGCGGCAGTCGCTGCGAAAGCTGGACGGTATGGGGCGGCTGTTTGTGGTGCGGCCCCAAAAGGAAAGCTGCATCATTATTCCGTAAATTTTTGATGAAAGCGGGTTCGGCCCGGAGGGGCCGGACCGAAAGAACAGAGACAAAAAGAGCTCCGCCTAATCCTGACTGTGTGGGATAGGGCGGAGCCTTTACTTTGGTCATTTGTGTAAAGCGGTTTTCCTATACACCCGGAAAGACGAGCTGGCAGCCAACCCCAAGAATCACGGCAAAGGCGTAAAGGGTGAAAAGGATCAAGAGATTTTCTTTCCAATGCCGGTTTACCCGCAACAGCACCGCCAACCCCACGCCGGCCCCTGTACACAGACCTGCCACGGCGGCCCCAAAGGACAGCGACCCGCTTAGATAGAGCTCTGTCAGGATCACCGAAGCGGCGCAGTTGGGGATAAATCCTAAAAACGCCGTCAGCAGCGGCTGGAAGGCGCTGCCGGAAAGAAGCAGGCGGGAGATCTGCTCTTCGCCAATAAAGGCAATGGCGGAATTGAGGGCCAGATTGATTAGGAGGAGAAAGAGAAAAATCTGGGCGGTGTGCCGTAAGGCAGAACGGAATATACCCTTTTCCTCGCAGCCGCAGTTTTTGCAGAGCTCATGGAAGGGCCGCGAAGGGGCGGGAGGGAGAAACCTCTTTGCAGCCATGTCCACCACAATACCGGCCAGAGCCGCGCCAGCCAGTTTGACGCCCAACAGCCGCCCTAAGCTGGCAAGACTGCCGGGCCGGCTAAGAAGGATGGGCACGGCCTCGTCGGAGGTAGCCAGAAAAACGGCGATCAGCGTTCCTGGCGAGATCAGCCGGCCGGCATAAAAATTGGCGGCGGCCACGGAAAAGCCGCACTGGGGCACGCACCCCAGTACCGCGCCCCCCAAGGGCCCCAGAGGGCCCATCCGGGCCAGCGCCCCGGTCAGCCGCTGGTTGGCATGGTGTTCTAAAAACTCAATGAGAAGGTAGGCGCCAAAAAGGAAGGGGAGGGTTTTCAGGGAGTCAAGAGCGGCGTCAAAAAGGATTTCTTTCATGGGTCGGCCTCCAAACTTGCATATTTTTGAAAAACCGGGCTTATCTGCCGTATGTCTATAAAGTATATCACAAAATGTGGAAAAAATCAAAACCGGCCTGCGCTTTAAAAAGGAGCCACGCCCGAAGGGGGGGCTACAGGGCGTTTTTGTGCGTCACATAAATTATGAATAGAGGAATAAAACCGCTGCACCCTGCCCATACTTTTTCCATCTTTTGGAAAAGGTGGAATCGGTATGAAACATATGAATGAAAAATTGCTTATTCGGTCCTTGGCGTGCGGGTTGGTTCTGACGTGCGTTTTAGGATGGCTGCCAACGGCCGCTGTGGCGGAACAGCTGCCGGAGAATATCATCCGGCTGCATGTGGTGGCTCATTCCGACGGCCCGGAGGACCAGGCGCTGAAGCTTAAGGTCCGGGACGCCGTACTGAAGGAGGCGGAGGCTTACTGCCATGAAGCGGAAAGCAGAGAGGAGGCGAATTTCCAGATCTGCACACATTTGGAGTCCATTGCCGGCGCCGCCAACCAGGTTGTCGCCGCAGAGGGTTTCCCATATGAGGCGCGGGCCCAGGTGACGGAGATGTTCTTTCCTACCAAAGACTATGAAGGCTTCACCCTTCCGGCAGGCCGTTACCGGGCGCTGCGGGTCACCATAGGAGAGGCAAAGGGCCATAACTGGTGGTGCGTGGTTTTTCCGGCTCTGTGCCTGCCCGCCGCAGCGGACCAAGACGCGCTGGCGTCTCTCCCCAAAGAGCAGCGGGAGGCGGCTCAAGGAAACTACAAAGTCCGATTTAAGCTGACAGAGTGGTATGAAACCGTAAGGGAATTTCTAACATTCGAGTGAACAAAAAGCCGGCAAAGATCTTCTCCGCCCCGCCGGACCAGGCAAACCCCAGACTCAACTGAGCCTTCAAAGCACAAAGCGTGTACAGAAAAATACATTAAGTTTTAGGATCAAACCCTTTTTCAAAGGGGTTTGCAGGGTGTGGGACAGCGTCCCATGGCCTTCCGCTACGTAGCTGAACGCCCCGCAGTCCGAAAGCCCTTGCCAACCGTCCATACAAAGGGTATAATGAAGAAAAGGATTTGCGGAGGTGCGGGATGCTGCAATTTATTCTGGGGCGCGCGGGCAGCGGAAAGACAGCCGCCATTCGCCGCGCCCTTTCGGACCGGAGCTTGGCGGGAGAGGCAGGATGCATGATGATCGTGCCGGAGCAGTTTTCCTTTCAGACGGAAAAGGCTATGCTGGCTCTGGCGGGGCCCCAGCGGGCCAATACCATTGAGGTGTTCAGCTTTTCCCGGCTGGCGGAAACAGTATTCCGGCGCACCGGCGGGGCGGCGGGACGCAGGCTCAGCGACGGCGGGCGGCGGATTATGATGGCCTCGGCCATCGCGGCCTGCGAGGACCATTTGGAGATCTATAAGAGCGCCGCCAAATCCGGGCGGGTAACGGACCTGATGCTTACCGCTGTCAACGAGATGAAAATGTGCGGCATTCCGCCCCAGCGGCTGACCGAAGCTGCCGGTGAGCTTAAAGCCCCTGGCCTTTGCCGGAAACTGCGGGAGGTGGGGCTGATTTATGGGGCCTATGAAGCCCTGGTGGGAGCCTCCTTTTTAGACTCCAGGGACGATCTGACCCGACTGGCGGAGGCCCTGCGGAGTACGCCGCTTTTTGAGGGGCGCACCATTGCCGTGGATTCCTTCGAAGGCTTTACGGTCCAAGAGACGGCTGTGCTCCGGGAACTGCTGCGCCAGGCGGGCACGATGCTGGTGTCTCTATGCACAGACGGGCTCTCCGGCGAGGGATCCCTTTTTTCCCTGGTGGACAGGACCCGGCTGCGGCTCACGCGGCTGGCGGAAGAGGAAGGAGTAAAGGTGCTGCCCCCCCTGGTGCTGGCCCATGCGCCCAGATATGAAAATGAAAATTTGAAGCTTTTGGAAGCGCAGCTTTTTTGTCCGGAGGAATCTCTCCCCTCCGGGGACAGCCAGGGTGTGGAAGTGTTCCGGGCCAGGGATGTGTACGAGGAGGCGGAATATGTGGCTGCCTCTGTTCGCCGGTTGGCGGAAAGGGGTATGCGCTACCGGGACATTACCATTATCTGCCGGGACCCGGCCCGGTACTTCGGCAGCTTGGACGTTGCTCTGAAGAAGCGGGACATTCCCTGCTTTTTGTCCCAGCCGGTGCGGGTAGACACAGAGCCGGTGACCCGGTTTGCTTTGGGAGCCTTTCAGGCGGTGCAGGGGGGCTTTGCCACAGGGGATCTGCTGGAAATGCTGAAAACGGGGATTTCCGGCTTTACGGCGGAGGAGATTTCCGATCTGGAAAACTACGCCTTTCTCTGGAAGCTGCGGGGGAAGGACTGGCATAAAGAATGGGTCCGGCACCCCAGGGGATTTGGCTGGGAGTTCACCTTGGAGGATCAGGAGGCTTTGCAATGTTTGGAACAGCTGCGGAAACGGCTGGTTATTCCGCTGGAACGGTTTGTGGAGGCTACTGGGGACGCTTCCGGCGCGCGGATCAGCGAAGCGGTGTACCGTCTCTTGATGGATTTCGGCCTGGATGAGACCCTGCCGGAATACTGCCGGCAGCTGGAGCTGGCCGGGGAGGACGGCATTGCCGCCCGGCAGCTGCGGGTGTGGGACCTGCTGATGGAAACCCTGGACCAGATGCACAGCATTCTAGGGGACAGGAAGACGCCCAGAGAGCGGTATTACCGGCTGCTCAGGGAGGTGCTGGCGGCGGAGGATGTGTCGGAAATACCCCAGACGGTGGACCAGGTCATCTTCGGCACGGCGGAGCAGGTGCGGCAGACCAGCCCCAAGGCGGCGTTCCTTATAGGGGCCACCCAGGGGGATTTCCCCCTGAGCCCCCATTCCTCCGGGGTGTTTTCCGACGTGGAGCGGCAGGCGCTATTGGAGCTGGACCTGCCCCTGGGAGACTCCCTGGAGCTAAAGGCGGTGGAGGAGCGGTACTTGGCCTATTCCGTGGCGGCGCTGCCCTCCCGGCTGCTGTATGTTTCCTGGCCCCAGCAGGTGGCGGGAGAGGACAAGGAGCCCAGCGAGCTGGTAACAGGCGTGCTGGGGGTGTTCCCGCAGCTGGAGCCCCTGCACGACCTGCCGGAAGAGTTTTTTGCCAATTCCATGGAAGCCGCCTTTTCCAGGATGGCGGCCCGCTGGCGGGAGGACAGCCCGGAGGCCGGGGCCCTTCGGAAATTGATCCGGGAGGATGAAAACTTTGCCGGGCGGCTGGCGGCATTGGAACGGGCGGTTGGCCGGCGGGAGCAGCGGATAGAGGATCCGGAGCTGGCAAAAAAGCTATATGGGGAGCGCCTGTTTCTGTCCCCCACGCAGATCGAGACCTTTCACAGCTGCCCTTTTAAGTATTTCTGCCGCTATGGACTGAACGCCCGGGAGCGCAGGCCCGCCCAAGTAGACGTGCTGCAATACGGCGTCCTGATGCACTATCTCTTTGAAAGGGTGTTCAGCCAGCCGGAGGAGGTCCGCCGGGCCCGGAGCCAGGAGGAATTGGCGGCGCTGGTTCATACCCTCATTGAAGCGTATGCCAGAGAGAACCTGGGGGGGATGGAGCTGCTTTCCGGAAGGGAGAAGTACCGGCTGAGACGGATGGCTGGGTCCGCGTGCAAGCTGATTGCCCATGTAGAGCGGGAACTGGCCCAAAGCCGGTTTGTACCGGAAAGCTTTGAACTGAAGCTGGGCCATGGGGGCGCGCCGCCTCTGCGGATAGAGACCGGAGAGGGCCCGGCGGTTACGGTAGGCGGAACGATAGACCGGGTAGACGTATACCATCGTCCGGATGGCAGGGACTATGTCCGGGTGGTAGACTATAAGACCGGCAGCAAAACCTTTCGGCTGGCAGATGTGCTGTATGGCCTTAACATGCAGATGCTGGTCTATCTGGCGGCTCTGATTGAGGAGGGCGGACGGTATCCGGCGGGAATCCTCTACATGCCGGCGGCGGAGCCTACGGTTACGGTAGACCGGGGGACGGAGAGGTCCGAGATAGAGAAAGCGGCGGAGAAGCAGATGAAGATGAACGGTCTGGTGCTGGACGACCGGGAAATTATCCAGGCCATGGAGGCCGGGGCCCGGGGGGAATTTATCCCGGCGGCGCTGCGAAAGGACGGCACGGCGGACAGCCGCAGTTCCGTGCTGGCGGAAGAACGGCTGCGAAGGGTGCTGGAATATTCCAAACGGCTGATTGCCTCTATGGGGCGGGCGCTCCATCAGGGGACGGCCGCAGCCCAGCCCAATATGAAGGGGAGAAATTCCTGCGCCTATTGTCCATATGGGGCGGTGTGCGGAAAAGAGTACGGGGACGCGGACGTGGAGGCAGAGCGGACCGGGGCCGGAGAGGCCATGGAACGAATAGAAGAGAATTTGCGGGCGGAGGAGGAAAAAGCATGAAAAAGACAAAAGGCGCCCGGAGGAAACCGGGAGTCGGAGGGAAGATTGCGCTGGCTGTGGTTACCTGCTTAAACCTGGCGCTGACTTTGGCTTTGACGGCGGCGCGCAGACAGGAGGTGCTGCGGGCGGTGCGGAATGACGAAGGGACCGTCCAGCTGCTGCTGGAAAAAACAAAAGAAAAATAGCGCGAAACAAATGAAAGTTCTTGGGGCTCTTTAAGAATCCCCAAGAACTTCTATTTGCTTCGCGCCGGGTTCTTAACCGGGCAGCCGGTATTTTTCGCGGTAGCCCTCGAACGCCTGGGTGAACTCTTTGCCGCCTTCGTTCTTCACATGGTTCAAATACTCATGCGCGTCCAGCACCGAGTCCTTAATCTGTATCACCGTCACCGCGATATTAGAGCAGTGGTCCGATACTCTCTCATAGTTGGTAAGCAGGTCCGTCAGCACAAAGCCCAGCTCGATGGTACACCGGCCCTCCTGCAGCCGCCGGACATGCCGGTTCCGCAGGTCGGTTTTGAGCCCGTCCACCACCTGTTCCAGGGGTTCCACCTTCTGGGCCAGCCGGGTGTCGTTTTTTTCAAAGGCGTCCACCGTTAAGTTGAGGATATCCACAATGGCGTGTGTAATGACCTCCAGTTCCTCCTGGGCCTTGTCGGAGAAGCGCAGCTGCTTGCCGTCAATTTCCTCGGCCACCCGCATAATGTTTACCGCGTGGTCTCCGATGCGTTCAAAATCCCCAATGGCATGCAGCAGCTCCGCCGCCGCGTTGCTGTCCGCGTGGGAAAGGTCCTTGCTGCTGAGCTTGACCAGAAATGTGCCTAAGGTGTCCTCGTATACGTCGATTTCCTCTTCCCGGGCTGTTACAGCGGCGGCCGCCTTCGCGTCGTATTCCTGGGTGATGCGGATGGCGTCCAGCATGGAATCCCTGGCGGCGTGGGCCATCTTCACGGCCAATGCCCGGCATTCCGCAATGGCGAAGCCCGGGGAGAGCATCAGGCGCTCGTCCAGCAAAGCCACCTCCGTGTTCTTATCCCGTATGGTGAGCTTGGCCAGCTTTTCCAGCTGCCTGGAAAAGGGCAGCAGCACAAAGGTATTGACGATGTTAAAAAGGGTATGTACCACGGCAATGCCCAAAGCCCCAATGGGCGCGTCTACCATGTCAAAGTGAAAGACGGCGTTGAGCCCGTAGAAGACGGACAGGCAGATCACTGTGCCGATGACTTTGAAATAGATGCTCACAGCCACCACGCGCTTGGCGTTTTTATTGGCGCCGATGGCGGAAATAAGGCCCGTGACGCAGGTGCCGATGTTGGCGCCGGTAATCAGTGGAAAGGCCATGCTCATAGAAATACTTCCCGTCAGGGCCAAGGACTGCAAAATGCCTACAGAGGCCGCGGAGCTCTGGATGATCCCTGTGAAGACGGTGCCCACCAAAACGCCCATCAGCGGGTTCTGGAACATGATCAGCAGGTCGTGGAAGGCGGGGGTCTCCGCCAAGGGGCTGACAGATTGGCTCATAAAGGTCATGCCTGTCATCAGGATGGAAAACCCCACCAGCACATGGCCCGCGTCCTTCTTTTTGCCGTCCTTGCCGGTCATAATCATAATAACCCCGGCCAGCGCCACCAGGGGGGAGAAGGATTCCGGCTTCAGCATTTGCAGCCAGAAGCTGTCAGACTGGATGCCTGTGGCGCTGAGGATCCAGGCGGTAAGGGTGGTGCCCATGCTGGAGCCCATAATCACGCTGACAGTCTGGCTCAGCTCCATAATGCCGGAGTTTACCAGGCCCACCAGCATGACGGTCATAGCCGAGGAGGACTGAATGGCAATGGTGATCACCGCCCCCAGCGCCAGCCCTTTCCAGCGGTTGGAGGTCATAGACCGCAGCACATGCTCCAGCTTCCCTCCCACCATCTTTTCCAGGCCCCGGGAGAGCACGTTCATTCCATATAGAAAGAAAGCCAAGCCCCCCAGGAGTGTAAAGACTGAAAAAATATCCATGTTTTCTCCTCCATAGTCCTATCTTACATCCTCATTTTTTCATAGACAAAAATATGATACCATATGGGGATAGGGTCTGGCAATGGGTTTTTGAGAAATTTGGCGAAAAGACTGTAATGAAGGCGGCGCCCTACAAAGACCCTGGAGCGGTCCTGGCGCGATATTGCCCTAAAAATTCACAAAAAACAGTGGAAATTAGGATTCGATTGTGGTAGTATGATGTCAATCGACGTACAGGAGGATTTTTTATGGAGGAGCAATTCGGGGCAATTGTTTTAGCCGGAGGGAATTCGACGCGGATGGGTACCGGCCGGTCAAAAGTATTGGAAGAGCTTGTGGGGAAAGAGTGTAGAT
>CANONE010000053.1 GCA_947567585.1 uncultured Clostridia bacterium
AGGTCCAACATGGACTTTACCAGCCGGGAAAGCCGCTTTACCTCGTCGGACACAATATGCAGATATTTGTTCTGCTCCTCCTTGGGAATTGTCCCGTCTAAGATCCCGTCAATAAACCCAGCTATGGTGGTCATGGGGGTTTTCAGCTCATGAGAGACATTGGCAATAAAGCTCCGCCGCATACCCTCCGAGTTAGAAAGGGAGTCCGCCATATTGTTAAAGGAAACCGCCAGCTGCCCCAGCTCGTCCTGCCGGGTTACCGGCACCCGCATGGAGAAGTCTCCCGCGCCAAAGGACCGGGCCGCTATAGACATCTGCCGTAACGGCTGCACCAGTCGGTATACAAAAGCCCCCACCACGCAAAAGGTCAGCCCCAGGGCCGCGGCAGCGGCCAGCAAGAATATCTTCCCCGCCTCTAAGAGCATCACATTCATGGTGGCAGGACTGGCGGCCGCAAATACCGCGCCCACGCTGGGCTGGCCCTCCGCCGCCGCCATGGGCACGCCGATAATATAATAAGGTTCCCGGTAAATCCCATCCAGATTTCCGCGCCCTTCAAAGCGTCCTTGAGCCGCCTTAGCCACATAAGCCTTCGGCACGCTTTTAGCGCCGGTTTCCCTGCTGCCCGCAAAGTTCCCCATCAGGATATTGCCCTCTAAGTCCGTGATAAAAATGTCCGCGTCTATGCTCACTGAAAAGCTGGCAATAAAAAGTTTCAGGGCTTCTGTCTGTAGCTCATATTCCCCTTTCGCCTTCTCCGTAAGGAATCGGCTGGCAAACCCGGAAATAGAGCTGGCGTTTTGGGTCAAAAGCTCATTTTTCTCCTGCTGCCAGTACTTCCCAAAAAAGACCATCATCACGCCGCCCAGAGTGAAAAAGCTCAGGAAAATAATACTCATGGTGATGCCCAAATAGCGCTTAAAAATACTTCTCTGCATACCGGCCTCAGTCCTTTACCTCGAACTTATAGCCCACGCCCCACACAGTTTTAAGGGTCCACTTGTCTGAGACGCCCTCCAGCTTTTCCCGCAGCCGCTTGATATGGACGTCCACTGTACGGCTGTCCCCATAATAATCGAAGCCCCACACCTCGTCCAGCAGCTGGTCCCTGGTAAACACCCGGTTTGGGTTAGAGGCCAGGTGGTAGATCAGCTCCATTTCCTTAGGCGGCGTATCCACTTGGACGCCCTTTACCTTCAGCTCATAGTTGGTCAGGTTAATCACCAGATTATCATAGGCCACCTCTTTATTCTCAAAGCGCTGGCCGCTGTTTTTGCCGCTGCGGCGAAGCACGGCGTTAATCCGCGCTACCACTTCCTTGGTCTCAAAGGGCTTTACAACATAGTCGTCGGCCCCCAGCTCCAGACCCAGCACTTTATCAAAGACTTCTCCCTTGGCCGTCAGCATAATAATGGGACAGGCGGATTTCTTGCGAATCTCCCGGCAAACCTGCCAGCCGTCTAGGCCGGGCAGCATAATGTCCAGGAGAATCAGATCCGGCGCAAAGCCCTCGAACATTTTTAAAGCGCTTTCGCCATCATTGGCAATCGCCGCTTCAAAGCCCTCCTTCTCAATATAGAGCCGCAAAAGCTCGCAGATATTAATATCGTCGTCTACAATCATAATTTTTGTCATGTCTGTGCCTCCCCTAAGGCCGCGAGACGCTGTCTCGCGCTCTGCCACCTTTGTAACGGTGGACGAAACTTTTTGTGCCGAATATTTTTTGGGCGTACCGGCGGCTGCCGCCTCGTGGGCGAGGGCTTCTGGCGCCGGCGGGCTTCGGGCTTTTTGGGTGTACGCTGATATAGTTTATTTTAAACCTAAACTGTGGCAAAATCAAGAAAAAATAGTGAACGAACTGTAACGCCCATCCGCTGCCTGCGGCCTTAAAAAGCCAAAAAAGCGCGCCCCACTAGGAGGCACGCTTTTTATCAGCTGAAATGATTACCGCTTTAGATAAGCTCCAAAATAGCCATCTCGGCAGCGTCGCCCCGGCGGGGGCCCAGCTTGGTCACACGGGTATAACCGCCGTTGCGGTCGGCGTACCCGGGCGCTATGGTATTAAACAGCTTTGCCGCCGCGCTCTCTTTGGTGACAAAGCTCATCACCAGGCGCTTGCTGTGCAGATCATTGGTCTTGGCAATGGTTATCATCTTCTCGGCCAGGGCCTGCACTTCTTTGGCCCGGGTGGCGGTGGTCTCAATCTTCCCGTTCTCAAAGAAGAACGTCACCATCCCACGCAGCATGGCGGTCCTGTGGGCGGTGTTGCGGCCCAGTTTTCTGGTACCCGGCATGATAATCCCTCCTATCTGTGCTTATTCGTCGTCTTTTCGAAGGCTGAAGCCCAGGGAAGCCAGCTTCCACACGACTTCCTCCAGTGACTTGCGGCCCAGGTTGCGCACCTTCATCATATCGTCCTCAGACTTGTTGATCAGGTCTTCCACCGTGTTGATCCCAGCGCGCTTGAGGCAGTTAAAGGAACGTACAGAGAGATCCAGCTCTTCGATGGTCATCTCCAGCACCTTTTCCTTGCCGCCCTCGTCCTTCTCCACCATAATCTCTGTGGACTTGCCCTTATCGGACAAATCAACAAACAGATTCAAATGGTCCGTCAAGACCTTGGCCGCCAAGGAAACCGCCTCCTGGGCGTTGATCACCCCGTTGGTCCACACCTCCAGGGTCAGCTTGTCGTAATCTATGCTCTGGCCTACGCGGGTGCTTTCCACATTGAAATTAACCTTAAGGACAGGTGTGTAAATGGAATCGACCGCAATTTCGCCGATGACGCCTTCAGGCATATTTTGCTTGTTGCGCTCGTTCGAGACATAGCCCCTTCCCTTATCCAGGGTAAGCTCCATGTAGAGCTTCGCCCCCTCGCCCAGGGTGGCAATGTGCAGCTCGGGGTTCAGCACCTCAACCTCGCTGTCTCCCTTGATGGAAGCGCCGGTTACCTCGCAGGGTCCCTCCGCCGAGATCTCAACCGTCTTGGGGCCGTCGCAGTGAAGCTTCGCCACCACGCCCTTGATATTAAGAATGATCTCGGTTACGTCTTCCTTCACCCCAGGTATAGTGGAAAATTCGTGCAGCACGCCGTCTATTTTGATAGACTTCACCGCCACGCCCGGCAGGCTGGAAAGCAGCACCCGGCGAAGGGAGTTGCCCAAGGTCGTGCCAAACCCCCGCTCCAGGGGCTCTACCACGAACTTGCCATACATGCCGTTCTCGAATATTTCCGCAATGTCAATTTTGGGTCTTTCTATCTCAATCATCCGCGATCCTCCTCTACACAGGCAGCACAAAACGCTGCGTCATCCTATTCGCGAAACGCCTCTTTATAGACCTTGGGGACGCTGTCCCCAAACCCCTGCCACTTTTGTAAAAGTGGACAAAACTTTTTACGCCGGTTTTTCTTTGTTCCGAACAGATGGCTGGTGGGCGCGGCCGTTAACTAGCTTTGGCTCCTGCTGAACAGTCAGCTCTTGGACACAACCAACAGCTCGTTTCCACTCTTTGCCGGGGGGCCTTGAGGTCAGGCGCTTTTCCATCGATTACTTGGAGTACAACTCGACGATGAGGGTCTCGTCCACCTCAAGGTCTATATCCTCGCGAGTAGGCAGCGCGTCCACCTTTGCCTGTGCGTTGGCGGCGTCCACATCCAGCCACTTGGGAACTGGCCTTGCGGAATTCGCCTCTAAAACAGCCTTAAACTTGTCGCTTTGGCGGCTCTTATCTTTGATCGCCACCATCTCGCCGGGCTTCACGAGATAAGAGGGGATGTCAACCTTCTTGCCATTTACGGTGAAATGCCCATGTACCACCAGCTGGCGGGCTTCCGCTCTGGAGTTGGCCCAGCCACAGCGGTACACCACATTGTCCAGGCGGCTCTCCAGAAGAATCAAGAGGTTGTCGCCAGCCTTGCCGGGCATGGTGGTAGCCATCTCGTAGTAGTGATGGAACTGGCCCTCCAGCACGCCATAGAACCGGCGGGTCATCTGCTTGGCCCGCAGCTGCATGCCATATTCCGAAACCTTCTTGCGGCCCTGGCCATGTTGGCCGGGGGCATAGGCGCGGCGGCTGATGGCGCACTTATCTGTGTAGCAGCGCTCGCCCTTCAGAAAGAGCTTCTGGCCCTCCCGGCGGCACAGCTTGCACACGGCTTCTGTATATCTTGCCATATTCTCGGTAACCTCCTATACAATTTACACGCGGCGCCGCTTGGGGGGGCGGCAGCCGTTGTGGGGAATGGGGGTCACGTCTTTGATCATGCTAACGTCCAACCCCGCGGCCTGCAAAGCGCGGATAGCGGCTTCCCGCCCGGCGCCAGGCCCCTTTACGAACACCTCGACAGATTTCATCCCGTGCTCCATGGCCAGCTTTGCGGCGGTTTCCGCTGCGGTCTGGGCGGCGAAGGGGGTGGATTTCCTGGAGCCCCGGAAGCCCAGCTCGCCGGAGCTGGCCCAGGAAATGGCGTTGCCCTGGGTGTCTGTAATGGTAACAATGGTGTTGTTGAACGTAGACTGGATATGGGCCGCGCCGCGCTCGATATTTTTGCGCTCACGGCGGCGGCGTACGGTACCCTTGGTGGTCTTTTGTGCCATTTCTGCAATCCCTCCTTACTTCTTCTTATTGGCCATGGTCTTACGGGGGCCCTTGCGGGTGCGGGCGTTGGTCTTGGTGCGCTGGCCCCTTACAGGGAGGCCCTTGCGGTGCCGCACGCCCCGGTAGCAGCCGATCTCTACCAGACGCTTGATGTCAAAAGCCACATCCCGCCGGAGGTCGCCCTCCACATGGCAGTTCTTATCAATATAGTCGCGAAGCTTCGCCGCGTCGTCCTCGGAGAGGTCGCGAACCCGGATATCAGGGTCTACGCCGGTTTTGGCGCAGATATTTGTGGCGGTCTTGCGGCCAATGCCGTAGATATAAGTCAGCGCGATTTCAATGCGCTTATCTCTGGGCAGGTCTATGCCGGAAATACGAGCCATTCTATTACCTCCATCCGCGGCTTAACCCTGCCGCTGTTTATGCTTGGGGTTTTCACAGATCACCATGACCTTCCCCTTGCGCTTGATTATCTTGCATTTCTCACACATCTTCTTTACAGAAGGACGTACTTTCATGCCTATCACTTTCCTTTCTCAGCCATCTTGCCTGGCTGGGTATAGGCCCTTAAGAAACTTTTTGGAAAAAGTTTCTTAAGAATCTTCAAAAACTTTTTCGCCGGACCAAACTCGCTGGGGAACCTGGAAGCCTCTGCCGCGTAGCCGCAGGCTTTTGGGTGTGTGCGCACAGCCAGCTTGCCGCCTCTGCCGCACGCCGCTAGATCACCGCCAGCCCCTTTTTACCAGTTCCCAGCCAGCTTTATCTCCGCGTCCACCAAGCTTACCTGACCCACAAAAGTAGGCGCCGCTGCGCCGGCCCGCGACCCGGGTGGGAGTTCATCACAGATGAACTTCACGTCACGCTGCCGCTGCCTACTTGGAGCGCCAGGTGATGCGGCCTTTGGTAAGATCATAGGGAGACATTTCCATGGTCACCTTGTCCCCGGGCAAAATGCGGATGAAATTCATGCGCAGCTTGCCGGAGATATGGGCCAGAACCGTGTGCCCGTTTTGCAGCTCCACCTGGAACGTCGCGTTGGGCAGGGCTTCCTTTACAACGCCTTGCACCTCAATTACGTCCTGCTTTGACATAAATATAACCTCCGTCTTCTAGCCTTGCGGCTCCGGCTTATCGTGTACCTTGCCCGCCTCTTGAAAATCCCGAAGCGCCGCCCGCAGCCTGCGGTTGGTCTCTAAGGACTTCTCGGGCAGTACGCTGGCTGTGGGAGCCAGGTGTATCAGCTTCTTACGCTTGGGCCGTTCTATGGGCCTTCTCTTTCCATCGCCGATAACGGCCCAGGGGGGGGCAGCCTCTAAGACGGCTAAATAGCCGCCCTTGTCACGGCCCGCTTTGGCCCGCACGATCTGGCCGCGTTTTAGCTCCATAGCCGCCTCCTCAACCGGGCAGGGTCAGAATGACCGGCCCGTCGGGCGTAATGGCTATGGTATGCTCAAAGTGGGCGGAAAGGCTGCCATCCTTCGTGGTGACGGTCCAGCCATCCTCCCCCACCTCAATCTCCTTGCGGCCCAGGTTGATCATAGGCTCAATGGCAATGACCATACCCGCCGTAAGCCGTACGCCCCGGCCGGGAGTGCCGTAATTGGGGACGCTTGGGTCTTCGTGCATCTTCGCACCTACTCCGTGGCCGGTAAACTCTCGTACCACCGAGTAACTGCGAGCTTCGACATACTCCTGCACCGCGTGGCCGATGTCCCCCAGCCTATTGCCAGGGCGGGCCTTCTCAATCCCCAAAAACAGGGACTTTTCGGTGGCGTCTAAAAGCGCTCTCGCCTCTTCGCTGATCTCCCCGCAAGGGAAGGTCCAGGCGTTGTCGCCGTGAAAGCCTTCATAAAAGGCGCCCACATCAATGCTGACAATATCGCCCTTTTTAAGGATCACGCTCTTTTTGGGTATGCCATGGATAACCACGTTGTTTACCGAAATGCATGTGCTGGCAGGGTAACCGTCATAGCCAAGAAAGCTGGGCGCAGCCCCGGCGGCCTCTATGAAGCGCCGTACCTCCTTGTCGATTTCCCAGGTAGAGACTCCCGGCTCCACGGCCTCTCCGGCCAGTTGCAGAGCCGCCTGGGATATCTTCCCCGCCTTTCTCAGAGCAGCCAGTTCCCGGCTGGTCTTGAGTACGATCATGCCAGATCCTCCAGAGCTTCCAGGACCTTTTTGGTGGTATCCTCCACCTTATCCTGGCCGTGTACCACCCGAAGCTTACCCTGCTTGCTGTAGTACTCCTTCAGGGGCTCGGTCTGGGTGTGGTATACCTGAAGCCGTTCCTTTACGGTATTCGGATGGTCATCCTTGCGCTGTACGAGGGCGCCCGCGCAGGCGTCGCAGACTCCTTCTGCCTTGGGCTGCTTATACAGCACATGGTAAGAGGACCCGCATTTCTCGCAGACGCGGCGTCCGGACATGCGGGTGATAATATCTTCGTCGGCCACCTCAATGTCCAGCACAACGTCGATACCAGCTCCCATCTGGTCCAGAGCCTCGGCCTGGGGGATGGTCCGGGGGAAGCCGTCCAGAATATAGCCGTTCTGGCAGTCCGCTTCCTGGACGCGGTCTTTGATGATGCCAATGAGAATCTCGTCAGGCACCAGCTGGCCGCTCTCCATATAGGTCTTGGCCTTTAGTCCCATCTCCGTGCCGTTCTTCAGCGCTTCACGCAGGATATTCCCCGTAGAAATGGTGGGGATATTCTTCTTTTCAGCAATTATTTCGGCCTGGGTGCCTTTTCCGGCCCCGGGGGCCCCTAATAAAATCAGCTTCATACCTATCACTCATCCTTTCTTCTCCTTGGCTCGGGCTTTCGGGGAGGGGCTCCTCTTAAGGCCATAGGGCTCTGCCCTACAACCCGCAACCTTTGAAAAGGTTGACGAAACTTTTTCTCCGGGTTTCCCGATTTTGTACCGTCAGCCTTGTGGGCGATGCCGCCAGCTTGCCGCTCCCTCCATCAACCTTGCGGTTGGTGCGGGCAATCAGCCTCCTCGCTGCCTTTGCCTGCGGCCCTCTCCCGGCCCTGCCAATTGTTTAGTCTAAGAAGCCCTTATAATGCCGGAGCATCATCTGGCTTTCCAGCTGCTTCACGGTCTCCAGCGCCACGCCTACGATAATGATGACAGATGTGCCGCCAATACTAAGCCCATACATACCCGTCAGATTGGTGAAGAGGATGGGTACCAGGGCCACAAAGGCCAAAAACAGCGCGCCGATGAGGGTAACCTTGGAAAGGATTTTGGAGATAAATTCCGCCGTAGGCTTGCCCGGACGAAGCCCGGGAATGGTGCCGTTGTTCTGGCGGAGATTATTGGCCATCTCCAGCGGGTTATACTGCACCGACATATAGAAGAAAGCAAACATAAGGATAAGCAGGAAATACAGCACCGTGTAAAGCCAGCCCGTCTGCTCAAAAGCATCGAAGAAAGCTTTCCAAAATCCCGCTGTGGGGTTGGCAAAAATCTTAATAAACTGCGGGATGCTGAGAATAGCGCTGGCAAAGATCACCGGCATAACGCCGCTCATGGCGACCTTCACGGGCATATAGGTGCTCTGGCCGCCGTACATCTTCCGGCCGACCACCTTTTTGGCGTACTGCACCGGAATGCGCCGCTCGGCCTCGTTCATGAAGACGATGACCCAGATCACGCACAGGAACAGCACAATGAACAGGGGAGCCAGCACCAGGTAGTGTCCGCTGGTGGTGGGGCTGGTAATTCCCAACTGGATATACTGCCATACGCTGCCGAAAGTAACTGGCAGCCGGGCTACAATACCGGCAAACAGAATAATGGAAATGCCGTTGCCTACGCCCTTTTCATTGATCTGCTCGCCCATCCACATTACCAAAGCCGTGCCGGCGGTAAAGCAGAATACAATGACCACGCCCACAAAGAACCCGGCAAAGCCATCGGTAATCTTCACAATGCCCGCGTTTGACCGCAGATAGAAGTAGTAGGCCACGCCCTGAATCAGGCCCAGACCCACCGTAACATAGCGGGTAATGGCGGCAATCTTCTTGCGGCCATCCTCTCCCTCTTTCTGGAGGCGCTCCAAAGCGGGAATGGCAATGGTGAGAAGCTGCATGATAATGGAGCTGTTGATATAGGGCGTAATGCCCATGGCGAACAGCGAGGCATAGGAGAACGCGCCGCCGGTGAGCATATTGATATAGCCCAAAGCCGTGTTCTGGCTGGCAGATTCCATCAAATTACCCAGTGCTCCAGCATCCAAGAAAGGCACTGGAACCACAGAGCCAAACCGGAAAACCACGATAATCAGCAGCGTGTAGAGCATCTTCTTACGCAGGTCCGGGATGTGCCAGGCATTCTTGATCGTGTTTAACAACTCAGACCACCTCGGCTTTCCCGCCAGCGGCCTCTATTTTGGCTTTGGCCGCTTCGGAAAAAGCGTTTGCCTTCACCGTCAGTTTCTTTGAGAGCTCGCCATTGGCCAAAATCTTCAGGGCGTCGCCGCTCTTTTTAAGGAGCCCCGCCTGTAAAAGGGCGTTTACATCCACCAGAGCGCCGTCCTCAAACTGGTTGAGGCTGCCCACATTGATGGAGACCACCTCTTTGGCCCAGATGTTGTTAAAGCCCCTCTTGGGTATCCGCCTTTGCAGAGGCATCTGGCCGCCTTCAAAGCCCGGGCGCATGCCGTGGCCGGCCCTGGCCTTCTGGCCCTTGTGGCCCTTTCCGGCGGTTTTGCCGTTTCCTGAGCCATGGCCCCGGCCGATGCGCTTCGGTTCCTTGGTGGAACCAGGCACAGCCGTAAGCTGGTTTAGCTTCATTCTAACGCACCTCCTTAAGGTTATTCACTTACCTCGACCAGATGGCCGATCTTCGTTACCTTCCCCTTGGTTTGGGGATTGTCGGGCTGCTCGGAGGAGTCGCCCACCTTGAAAAGCCCCAGGGCGTGAGCCGTGGCAATCTGGTCCTTCTTGCTGCCGATCAGGCTCTTGACTAATTTTACCTTCATCCTAAAGCCCTCCTCACAGAATTTCCTTAACCTGCTTGCCGCGGATGGCCGCCACTTCCTCGGCGGTACGCAGCTGGGTAAGCCCGGCCAAGGTAGCCCGGACCACGTTGCAGGGATTGTTGGAACGCAGAGCCTTGGTGCGGATGTCCTTGATGCCGGCGCTCTCTACCACCGCGCGGACAGGGCCGCCGGCAATAACGCCGGTACCAGGGGCGGCGGGCTTTAGAATAACCTTGCCCGCGCCGAATTCGCCTACGATCTCATGGGGGATGGTACTGCCCCGCAGGGCCACCTTATAGAGATTCTTTTTGGCGTCTTCAATGCCCTTGCGTATGGCGTCCGGAACCTCCGCCGCCTTGCCAATGCCGAAGCCTACGGTGCCGTTGCCGTCGCCCACCACTACAAGAGCGGAAAACTTCATAACACGGCCGCCCTTAACAGTTTTGGATACGCGGTTAATGGCCACTACACGTTCCTGCATCTCTACGCCGTTGGGATCGAAATTCCTATCCAAACTTTATTCCTCCTCGCTTAGAAGTTGAGCCCGCCCTCACGGGCGCCCTCGGCCAGTTCCTTTACCCGGCCATGGAAGATATAGCCGCCGCGATCAAAGACCACAGTGGAAATCCCCTTGCCGGCCGCCCTTTCGGCGATCAGCTTGCCTACCTTGCGGGCGGCTTCCTTGTTGCCGCCGGGGCCCTCAAAGCCCTTTTCCAGGGTGGAAGCGGCGCACAGAGTATGCCCGGTTTCATCGTCGATAATCTGCGCGTAAATATTGGCGCTGGAACGGAATACATTCAGCCGCGGACGCTCTCCGGTACCGGAAATCTTCCCGCGCACTCTCTTATGGCGGCGCAGCCGGGCCTTATTGGTATCTGGTTTATTGACCATTGCAATTTCCCTTCTTTCAAACGCTTGATACGTTTTAAGCTCCCTTAAGAAACTTCTTGAAAGAAGTTTCTTAAGAATCTTCAAGAACTTTCCTGCCGGGCGGGTTCTCCGGGAACCTGCCGGCTCTCTGGGCGTAGCCGAAAGCTTATTTTTCCCCGCCCCACTTGGGTGGGGACAGCTAGCCGCAACCCCGAAGCCGTTAGCTCCGCATTCCTACCTTTTTCGGAAACTTCAGGAAAACAATAGGAAGTTCCACACCCAGCCAAAAGTTTTGCGGTTTTGCAGAGCAAAATTCTGGTTCTTCGAACCAGAAAGCAAACCTTGGAAAGATAATTTTAAGCCCTGCCTAAAATTAACCTTTCGCGCCCTTGCCGGCTTTGCCTTCCTTATGCCGCACATATTCGCCCTGATAGCGAATGCCCTTGCCCTTGTAGGGCTCCGGCGGACGCTTCTCCCGAACCTCGGCGGCAAACTGGCCAACCTTCTGCTTGTCAATGCCGGAGATCACAATGGTGTTGGCATTGGGAGCCTCTATCTTAATGTCCTCGTTCTCCGAGACTACCACCTGGTGGGAATACCCCAGGTTCATAACCAGGTCCTTACCCTGCTTCTGTACGCGGTAGCCTACGCCCTGTACCTCCAGGGTCTTTGAGAAGCCCTCTGTTACGCCAACCACCATGTTGTGAATCAGCGTCCGAGTCAGACCGTGAAGAGAGCGGTTCTCTTTCTGGTCGTCCGGGCGGGTCACCAAGATCTCGGCGCCCTCCTGGGTGATGGCCATCTTGGGGCTGAAGCTCTGGGTCAGCGTGCCCTTGGGGCCCTTTACGCTTACATCGCTGCCGTTGATCTTTACTTCCACGCCAGCGGGAATATTTATGGGTTTTCTTCCAATTCTCGACATAATCGACGCACCCCCTTCTTTACCAAATAAACGCCAGCACTTCGCCGCCCACGTTCTCCTGCCGGGCGGCCCGGTCGGTCATGACGCCCTTAGAGGTGGACACAATGGCCACACCCAGGCCCTTCATCACCTTGGGCAGCTCAGCCGCGCTGGAATAAATGCGCAGGCCGGGCTTTGAAACCCGCTTGAGGCCCTTGATAACCGGCGTCTTGCCTCCGGCGTACTTCAGGGTGATGGTGATCATGCCCTGTTTGCCGTCCTCTTTTACCGAGTAGTGCCGCACATAGCCCTCGTCCACCAGAATTTGGCAGATGGCCTTCTTCATCTTGCTGGCCGGCACCTCTACGGTATCATGCTTTGCCGCCTGGGCGTTGCGAATGCGCGTCAAGAGGTCCGCGATGGTATCTGTAACTTGCATGAGTATATCCTCCTTGACTTATTACCAGCTTGCCTTTTTCACCCCGGGAATCTCGCCCTTGTAGGCCAGCTCCCTAAAGCAGATGCGGCAGATGCCGTATTTGCGAAGGTAAGCGTGGGGCCTGCCGCAGATTTTGCAGCGGTTGTACTGCCGGGTGGAAAACTTCGCGGGCCTTTGCTGTTTTACCTTCATTGATGTTTTTGCCACAAAAATTCCCTCCCTTATCTTGTGAACGGCGCGCCCATGAGAGTCAGGAACTCCCGGGCCTCTTCATCGGTCTTCGCCGTGGTGACAAAGCAGATATCCATGCCCCGCACCTTGTCCACCTTGTCGTAATCAATCTCCGGGAAAATCAGCTGCTCGCGGATACCCATGTTGTAGTTGCCGCGGCCGTCAAAAGAGTTGGGATTGATGCCTCTAAAGTCCCGGACCCGGGGCAGGGCTGTGTTAAACAGGCGGTCCAAAAACTCATACATCCGCTCGCCCCGAAGGGTTACTTTCACGCCGATGGGCATGCCCTCGCGCACCTTAAAGTTTGCCACGCTCTTCTTAGCCTTGCAAACCACAGGCTTCTGGCCGGTGATCTTCATCAGGTCCCCGGAGATGGCGTCAATGGCTTTGGAATTCTCCTTGGCCTCGCCGGCGCCCACATTGATGACAATCTTGTCAAGCTTCGGAATTTCCATGACGGACTTGTAGCCAAACTTCTTCATCAGGGCGGGGGCTACGTCCGCCTTATACATCTCTTTCAGTCTAGCTGCCATATTCTCGTCTTCCTCCTTACAGAGACTCGCCGCATTTCCGGCAAATCCTTTCCTTGGTGCCGTCCTGCAGGAGCTTGTGGCCCACGCGGGTGGGCTTGCCGCAACGGGGGCAGACCACCTGTACCTTGCAGGCGTATATGGCGCTCTCGGCCTTGATGATGCCGCCGGGCTCTCCCATCCTGCGGGGCTTTACGTGCTTCTGCACAAAATTGGCGTTCTCAACGATCACCTTGCCCTCCTTGGGGGAGACCTGCATGACCTTGCCCTTCTTGCCCCGGTCCCTGCCGCTGATAATCATCACGGTGTCGCCGGTCTTTACGTGTACTTTATTCATCTCTCGTCCCCTCCATCAAAGCACTTCCGGGGCCAGCGACAGGATTTTCAAGTATTCCTTGTCGCGCAGCTCGCGGGCCACGGGCCCAAAGATACGGGTGCCCCTGGGGTTTTTGTCCTCGCGGATGATGACGGCGGCGTTCTCGTCGAAGCGGATGTAGGTCCCGTCGTCCCGGCGCACGCCGGAAGCGGAACGCACAATCACGGCCTTCACGACCTCGCCCTTCTTTACCACGCCGCCGGGCGCCGCCTTCTTCACGGAAGCCACCACCACGTCGCCGATATTGGCATACCTCCTGCCGG
>CANONE010000054.1 GCA_947567585.1 uncultured Clostridia bacterium
CAAAGGGAATGGCGATAATCTTTTCGTCCTCCTTGCCGCTGTCGTCCATGATAATCACCCCAATGGGGTAGCACCGCACCAGGGACATGGGGATAATGTTTTCCGAACAGAGCACCAGCACGTCCAGCGGGTCTCCGTCATTGGCGTAGGTGCGGGGAATAAAGCCATAGTTGGCGGGATAGTGCGTGGAGGTGTAAAGCACCCGGTCCAGCTTCAGCAGGCCGGTCTCCTTGTCCATTTCATACTTTGACTTGCTGCCCTTGCTGATCTCAATGACAGCGTAAAAGTCGTCGGCCTTAATACGCTTGGGAGAAATGTCATGCCAAATGTTCATGTAGACGCCTTCTTTCTTTTTATATATGTAGAATAAGAGGGAACAGGGCTTCCCCCAAACTCTCTCTTGATATTCCCGCCAACAGTTATGAAAAAGCGAATGCATTCATAGCATATAGTCAGAACCGCCGCCCACGGCACTCTTGGCGGCAGCATATATGCAGGCATATACGCTAAAGCGTATCCCGAAAGGAGGAAATACTGTGAGCTGTAGGATGGCTGATTTACGCAGCAAAGAGGTGGTCAGCGTCAAAGACGGCGGCCGCCTGGGCTTTGTCTGCGACCTGGAAATGGACGTGGATACCGCCGCCATTACCGCGCTGGTGGTCTACGGGCGCTCCCGCCTGTTTGGGCTTTTGGGCCGGGAGCCGGACACCGTCATCCCCTGGAAAGAGGTGGAAATGATCGGCGGAGACATCGTCCTGGTAAACTGCCCCGCTCCGCCCCGGACCCAGGGGCTGCTCAGCAAGCTCTGGGAAAAGTGGCTGGGATAAAGCCAAAACAACCGCCGCCCGCTTACCGCAGGCAATGCCTTAGGACTCTTAAAGCAAGCCCAGATACTCCCGCAAAGCCGGCATGGCTTTACGGCAGGCTTCCACGCCGGTGTCGTACAGGGCCTGAAGCTTTGCCGTATCCTTTTCCGTGCGGGTAACGGTTACGGGCTCCGGCGGGCGGATGACGAATATCTTGCCCTGGGCTTCCAGACGGTCTATCTCGTCCATCTCGGCGTTGTAATGCCGGGGAACATTGAGAATGGCCCGCACCAGCTCCGGATATTTACGGTACACCTGGGCGTACACCCGGGCGGCGGGCCGGGAAACCGGTTCCTTCCGGTAACCGTGCTCCCGGGTGGTAACCACCACCACCTTGCCGTACCCTTCCTCCAGGGGTTTTCCGTAGGGCACGGACACCGCCAAGCCGCCGTCCAAATAGGGCTGTCCCTCTACCTGAACAATAGGCGACAGCAGCGGCAGGCTGGCGCTGGCCCGAATGGCGGCATAGATGTCCCCGGCGGTACTCTTTTCAAAATATTCCGCCTGTCCGCTGCGGCAGTTGGCCGCTACGGCGGTAAACTGGCAGGGAGATTGGATAAACGCCTCCCGGTCCAAGGGGACCAGGGTATCGCTGATCTCGCCAAACAGAAAATCGAAGTTGAAAATGCTCCGGTGGCGGATCAAGCTGCGCATTCCCATATAGCGGGGATCGTTGACATATTCTAGGTTAATCCGCGCTGTGCGGCCCTTTTGGCCGGAGACAAAGTTTACGCCTGTAAAGGCCCCGGCCGACACGCCGAAAACCCCGTCGTATCCAATGCCCTCTTCCAGCATAAGGTCGGTGACCCCGGCGGAAAACAAGCACCGCAGGGATCCGCCCTCCAGGGCCAAAGCTTTTCTATCCAATGGAATCTCCTCCTTATTCTGAACGCTGTATGCAAAGACCGCTAAAGAAAGCGGCGGCATTCGCTGCGCGAAGTCATGAAAGCTTTTATTCTGCGGCCGAAGCGGAAAGCCCCTGTTTTTCAAGGGCGGCTGCGGCTGATAGGTATTTTCTCATCGTACCCATTGTTTTATTACGGCCACACACGCAAAACCTCTGGAAACGTCAAGAATGGGAAACCCCGCCAAGAATTTCATCCACCCGGCGGGCAAACTCCACATTATCCGCAAGGGGGATCAGCGGGCTTTCCTGGGCGCCCTGGCGCAGCAGTTCCACGAAATGCGCGATCTCATGGACAAATCCCTCTTCCTCCGGGTCCTGAAAGCTCTCCAAAAGCTGGCCTTGGTTATTGTAGAGCTCCGCTGTCCGGCAGCCGTAAAACCGCGGATGGCGGATATAGCCCTCCGGGCCGCTGATGATGGCGGCGTCATCCAGGCGGCCGGCAATGGAAGCCGTACAGGCCGCGATAGTCCGGGGATATTCCAGCGTCATGTGGACCGTAGCATCCACGCCGGTGATTCCCCGAAGCACAGCGGAGGAAAACCCTTTGGGGGGAGCGTCCATCAGTCCGGTAACATATTGATAGGGATACACGCCTACGTCCAGCAACGCGCCGCCTCCCAGCTGGGGATTCCACAGCCTGCCGGCAGGGTCGGGCCGGGAGGGAAAGCACATGGCCGCCTGGATCAGGCCCGCTTCCCCGATACGGCCTGCCCGCATCCACTCCTTGGCCTTCTGGTACGCGGGCAGGGTGCGGGTCCAAAAAGCCTCCATTGTCAGAACGCCCTTTTCACGGGCCAGCCGGACTGTCTCCTGGGCCTCCTGCCAATTTGTAAAAAAAGGCTTTTCACAGAGGACCGGCTTTCCCTCTCGTATGCAATCCTGCGCAGCCGCGGCATGAGCCGTATGGACAGTGGCAATATAGACCGCCTGCACCTGGCCGTCTTCCATAAGCGCCTGGTAGCTCCCATAGGCCCGGGAGGCTCCATACTGCCGGGCAAAGCCCTGGGCCCGGGGAAGCTCTCGGGCGGCGCAGGCATAGAGCTCCGCAGCGGGAGACTTGGCCAGCGCTTTTGCGAACCTGGCGGCAATCGCCCCGCAGCCAATAATACCGAAGCGGATTTTTTCCATGAAATTCACCTCTCATCTATTTTCAAATAGCATATCACATCCGCCCTCAAAAAGCAATCCTCCTTAAGGACGCGGGGGCTTTCCCGCTATACCCCGCCGCCTCTGCAAAACCTGCCTTCACAGGCGGAGGCCGTCCCCGTACGGTTTGCTGTACCATGCAAAAAAAGTAAAAAACGCTTGATTTTGCTCTCGTAATTTGTTATGATGAAGTCCTCCACCGGGGGAGAGCATTTTACACAAAGGAGAGCTGGTCTATGTCAAATCATATGTCCGAATTTACTAAATTATTGCAGGACCTGCGCGCTATCGGAATTTGTCCGGGAGACGCGGTGCTGGTGCATTCCTCTATGAAAGCTTTGGGTACCGGCTTGACCCCGGATCAGGTCATTGACTGCCTTCAGGAGGCTGTGGGGCCGGCGGGCACCTTGCTGTTCCCAGCCCTGACCTATGAAAACGTCAATCCCCAGAACCCCGTGTTTGACTCCAATGCTTCGGAGCCCTGCATCGGCCTGCTGCCCCGGGTATTCTGGAAGCGCCCCGGCGTAGAACGCAGCGAAAACCCCACCCACTCCGTATGCGCCTGGGGGCGGCTGGCCCACCGGCTGACTGTGGGCCACGCCATGGACGACACGGCGGTGGGCCCCCATTCCCCCTTTATGCTGCTGCCTGTAGTGGGCGGAAAGCTGCTGTTTATCGGCGACGTGCTCCATGCCTGCACGTTTATGCACGGCGTCGAGGGAATTGTACAGCCCCCCTACATAAAGCCCACAAGCCCCTGTGTCTATACCGTCAATGGCCAGAAACGTGCCTTTATAGGCACCAACGATTTTGGCTGGGGCTCGGAATTCCAGCGCGCCGGGGATATTCTGGAAGAGCCGGATATAAAGCGTGGAAAGCTCCTGGCGGCAGACTCCACCCTCATCGACTCCCGGGCCCTTTTGGCCTGCGCGCTGGCGGAAATGCGCAGCAATCCCTACGCGTTTGTAACTGATATTTCTAAGTGGATCTAGCTATGAGAGCCAAAAACTGCGGGACTCTGTCCCGCAGTTTTGCTTTATGCAGATTCAGCTTTCAATATGCCACTCCACGCCCTGGGGGGTGTCCTTCACAACCACATGCAGCGCGGCCAGCTGGTCCCGGATGGCGTCGGCGGCGGGCCAGTCCTTAGCCTTGCGGGCCTGGGCCCGCTGCTGAATAAGCGCCTCTATCTTCTCCGCCAGCTCAGGCGGCGCCTGGGGCTCCGCCGGCTTCTCCCCGGCGACCAGCAGGTCCAAGGAGAGCACCTGGTCAAAGTCCCCGGCCAAAAAGCGCTTGCTGGCGTCGGAAAGCTCCGATTTCAGCATGTCATACAGCGCCGTAAGGGCCTGGGAGGTGTTCAGGTCGTTGTCCAGGGCGGCTCGAAACTTTTCCTGATAGGGCTTTACAGCCTCCTGGTCCGGTTGGCCTTCTTTAGAAAGCGCGGCAATGCGGGCCGTCAATTTCTGATACGCCTGGGCGGCGTTATCTAGGCTGTCAAAGGAGAACACCAGCGGCTTGCGGTAGTGGGATTGTAGACAGAACAGCCGGTACGCCAGGGGATTATACCCCTTTTCCTCCAGCAGGGACACGGTCAGCTTCGCGCCCTTTGACTTACTGATCTTTCCGGCCACATCATTTAAGTGGAGAATGTGAAACCAATACCTGCACCAGGGGTGCCCCAAATAGGCTTCGCTCTGGGCGATTTCATTGGTATGGTGGGGAAAGGCGTTGTCAATGCCGCCGCAGTGAATATCCAGGTATTCCCCTAAATGCTTGATGCTGATGGCCGAGCACTCAATGTGCCAGCCAGGGTATCCCACGCCCCAGGGGCTATCCCACTTCAGCTCCTGGTCCTCAAACTTAGACTTGGTAAACCACAGCACAAAGTCTGTTTTGTTCCGCTTGTTCTCGTCCGCCTCCACGCCCTCCCGGACGCCCACCGCCAGGTCCTCGGCGCTCTGGTTGCCGAAAACATAGTAGCTGGGGAGCCTTGCCGTGTCAAAGTAGACGTTTCCCCCCGCCAGGTAGGCATAGCCCTTTTCCAGCAAAGCGGAGACCATCTCGATAAAGTCGTCAATGCAGCTGGTAGCAGGGACCACCGTGTCCGGGCGGCGAATGCGAAGCTTCTCACAATCGGCGAAAAACGCCCGCGTGTAAAACTCGGCTATCTCCATCACCGTCTTATGCTCCCGCTTAGCGCCCTTGAGCATTTTGTCTTCGCCGGTGTCCGCGTCGGAAGTGAGATGCCCCACGTCGGTGATGTTCATCACCCGGTCCACCTGATAGCCCGCATAGCCCAGGGCCTTTTCCAGCACGTCCTCCATAATGTAGGACCGCAGGTTACCGATATGCGCATAGCCGTACACTGTGGGCCCGCAGGTATACATGCGGACCTTTCCCGGCTCATGAGGCACAAACTCCTCTTTCTTCATGGTTAACGTATTTGTCAGCTGCATACTCGTCGCCTTCCTTTATCGTCGATTCTGGCCCCTTAAGGCCGTAGGGGCTTTGCCCCTACAACCCTACCACCTTTATAAAGGTGGACGAAACTTTTTATCCGATTTCATTTTGACTTGTACAGGCAGTCTGTGGACGCCGCAGGGGGCTGCTTTGGGTTTGTTCGCTGCGTCACTGGTTTTCCCCTGTGTTTTTGGCTTCGATGGACGCTACTTGCTTTTGCAGGCGTTCCAGCTCGCCCCGCAGGCGGCATAACTCCATGGAGACGGGGTCGGCCACATGGATTTGGTCCAGCTTTTTGCTGGGGGGCAGATCCGCCGCTTTCGCTGGCTCTACTTTTTGCCCGTCAATGCGCACCACCCGGGCGGGCACGCCTACGGCGGTAGCGTTGTCCGGCACGGCGTCCAGCACCACGGCCCCGGCGGCTACCCGGGCGTTGTTCCCCACCCGGAAGGGGCCTAGCACCTTGGCCCCGGCTCCTATCAGCACGTTGTCCCCCAGAGTGGGGTGCCGCTTGCCCTGGTCTTTGCCAGTGCCCCCCAAGGTCACGTTTTGGTAGATGGTGCAGTTATCGCCGATTTCCGTGGTCTCGCCGATCACCACCCCCATGCCGTGGTCAATAAACAGCCCCCGTCCTATGGTAGCTCCGGGGTGTATCTCAATACCCGTCCTGCGCCGGGCGCTTTGGGAAATAGCCCGGGCTATAAATTTCATCCCGTGCCGCTGGAACCAGTTGGCCCGACGGTACGCCCGCACCGCCTTAAACCCAGAATAGAGAAAATACACCTCTACCCGGGACCGGGCCGCCGGGTCCCTCTGCATCACCGCGTCTATATCTTCCCGCAATCTGTCAAACAATCCGCTCACCTCTTGGTTTGTGGGGCGCCTTAAGATCGCGGGGGCTCTGCCCCCGCCCCCCTGGTCAAGACACTTTTTGGGAAAAGTTTCTTGACGATCTTCAAAAACTTTTGCGCCGATTTTATTTTGACTTGTACCGGCAGCCTCTGCCCCGTGGACGAAGAACTCTGCTGGCGGCAAGCTTTCGGACAGGTCGTCCCCCTATCATCCTATGCGCGCGTCTCTACAGAAGTTCGCCCGCGCCATCCCAACCCCCCAAAAAGCTTTCCGCGCCGCCCGCCCAGGTACCTGCGCGGACCAAACAAACCCCGGAGTAAAGTTATTGATCTTCTCGCCTGCCGGCTCGGTCGGTTCGGGACGGTCCCCACTGGGGACCCTCACCCTTTTTCAAAAGGTGGCGGAGCGCGAGGCAAAGCCTCGCGGCCTTAGAAGCTCAGCTGTTCGTCCTGATGCTTCTTGTGCTCTTCCGCGCGTTTCTCCAAAAGGGCGGTAATCTTCTGGTGGGGGTCGATGAGAGTGCTGATGGCAACGTCGTGGTTCAAGGCGGAGACATAGTAGGCGATATATTTGGATGCGTCCACCTCGTAGAACCAGGGGCGGTTTTTCAGCTCCTCGGAGCGGTAAGTAAGGTTGGTGCCGAACACGCCGTCGATGAGCCCGTCCGCGTAGGCTTTGTCAAACTTATCCAAGCCCTTGGCAAAAATGGCGAAAGTGGCAAAGGCAAAAAACCGCCGGGCGCCCCGCTCCTTCACGTTATAGGCAATGTCCAGCATGGACTCGCCGGAGGAGATGATATCGTCCGCCACGAACACGTCCTTGCCCTTCACGTCCGTGCCCAGGTACTCGTGGGCCACAATGGGGTTGCGGCCGTCCACCATGCGGGAATAGTCCCGGCGCTTATAGAACATGCCCATCTCCACGCCCATTACAGAGGCATAGAACATGTTCCGGTCCAGAGCCCCCTCGTCCGGGCTGATGACCATGAATTCGTCCCGGTCAATGACCAGGTCTGGGAAGCTTTTCAGCATTTTTTTCAGCACCTGGTAGGAGGGCATCAGGTTGTCGAAGCCCATCAGGGGCACGGCGTTCTGCACCCTGGGGTCGTGGGCGTCAAAGGTGAGGATGTTCTGCACGCCCATATGGCGCAGCTCCTGCAGGGCAAAGGCCCCGTCCAGAGACTCCCGGTAATTGCGGCGGTGCTGGCGGCCGCCATAGAGCACGGGCATAATCAGGTTGATCCGGTGGGGCTTGCCGCTGGCGGCCTGAATAATGCGCTTCAGGTTCTGGAAATGGTCGTCGGGAGACATGTGGTTTTCCGTGCCAAAATAGGGGTAGGTCGTGCTGTAATTCCCTACATCCACCACAATGAACAGGTCGTACCCCCGCACGGTCTGTTCAATGATCCCCTTGGCGTCCCCGGAATTGAAGCGGGGGCAGGCGCTTTTCAGCCGGAAGGTGTCCACCTCCATGCCGGACTCTCTGGCCCAGCGGACTAGGTGGTCGTCAATCTTGCCGGCCAGCTCCTCCGCGCCCTCCAGGGTAATGATTCCCAACGGCGCTACCCGGTTCTCAGGGCTGAAAAAACTCTGTGCTTTTGATTCCATCTGCTTGTCCATCCCTTTCTCCTCCCTCTAGCGGGGTTTCTCGCATTTATTTTACCACAAATTCCCCAGCAAAGCCAGAAATATTTTTTCAGGCCCTTTGAAAACTTGAAGATTTCGGGGCCTTAGGCCGGCCAGTCCGCAGGATGCCCGCCGCCGCCGGACGCATGGGACCTTTGCCGGTTCCCCGGCGAAAGCTTGGGGGCGCGGCGGGAAACTTCATTTTTTATTGAAAATGCTCCCTTTCATGTGATATACTTATTTCATATTATTGATTTAAAGCGTTTATGAGAGAGGTGTTTTTTATGGTGATGGATGTTATGGTCACGGTGCTGACGCTGGCTTTGCTGGGATTTACGCTTTTGCGGTGCGCCGGCCAGTGGGGGCTGGAAATCCCCCTGCCCTGCCTGAAAAGATCCGGGGCGGCCGTCCCGGATTCCCTTGAGCCATCTGCGGCTCAAGGGAAAATAGCGGACTGGAAAACCTTTCTTTGGGCGCTGTCCCTGCGGCTGGCGGTTCTGGGGGCGCTGCTGCTGTGCGCCATGCTGGCGGCTAAAGAGCCGGTAGAGCCAGCGACATTGTGGGACAAGCTTCACCTATGGGACGCCCGCCACTATGCAAACCTGGTGGAGAAGGGCTACACCGCCTACGAGGAAGACGGGCGGCACATCTTTTTGGTATTCTTCCCCGCCTATGTCTGGCTGACGCGCCTGGCGCGCTTCATCATTCCCAACACCATAGCCGCCGGAGTAACGGTCTCTTCTGTGTGTTTCTCTTTGGGCTGCTGCTATGTCCACAGGCTGGCCCGGGCGCTGTATAACGAATCCGTGGCCCGGGACGCGGTGTTGTTTCTCTCTTGCTTCCCCTTCTCCTTCTTTTATGGAACCATGATGACAGAAGGTCTCTTTTTGTTGGCCACCGCCGGAGCCGTCTACTATGCCCTGCGGCGCAAATGGCTGCTCTACGGCCTTTTCGGGGCGCTGGCGGCCCTTACCCGCATGACTGGCGTTTTGGTGGTCGCCTTTGCCGGCCTGGAGCTGCTTCGGGACTATCAGCCTTTGAAAACGCCTGTTCTGGCGTCTCTAAAGCGCGCGCTGCCGGCTATTCTCAAAAGGCTGCCCCTGGTGCTTTTACCTTTTCTGGGAACGCTGTGCTATCTCTGGCTAAATTACCATGTGGACGGCGACCCCATGGCCTTTGTCCGCCACCAAGAACATTGGCACCAAGGGGGCATGTGGGTTTCTCACGTCGTGCGCTATATGAGCGACTACCTGGGCCGCCACCTGACGGAATCCAGCGGCTGGGCCATCTGGGCCCCTTCGCTGGCCCTGTTTGTGGGAGGAATGGCTGTGCTGGGCTTGTCCACTGTCCGGGAAGAGAGCAGTCCGGCCCTAGTGGCCTTCACCTCCCTCTACTTCGTGGCAAACTTCTCTCTGTCCTGGCTGCTCAGCGCCGGGCGTTACCTGTCCTGCGGGTTCGGTCTCTTTATCCTCCTGGCAGCCCTGCTCCGCAGCCACGAACACCTCCGCGCCGCTTTTACCGTTATCAGCAGCCTGCTCATGGGAATTTATCTGTACGCCTACGTAACCGGCGCGCAGGTCATGTAAAATCGGGCGTTTGGATAGCCGGCCGCCATGCCGCTATCCAAACGCCCCTTATTTTTTGCCAACTGTTTTTTTGTCCGCGCGGCCAGCGCCTTCCCTTTCTGGAAAAGTGGCAGGGCGCTGGTTTCCGGGCGCTTGACGAGATCAATGTACAGGGACCGGGCGGCGCTCCGCAGCCTTAGCTGACGTCTAGATCCTCGGTATACTCCGCGCCATGCTCGGCGATATAATCCTTTCGGCTGCTAAGGTCGTCTCCCAGCAAAACGTCAAACATTCTGGCGGCGTCCTCTACATCCCCCGGCTTCACCTTAATCAGCCGCCGGGTTTTGGGGTTCATGGTGGTCAGGCTCATCATTTCCGGCTCGTTTTCGCCTAAGCCCTTGCTGCGCTGGATGGTGTACTTCTGGCCCTCCAGCTTTTTTAGAAACTCGGCTTTCTCCGTCTCGTCATAGGCAAAATACGTCTCGTCCTTGGAGCTGATCTCGTATAGCGGCGACTCGGCTATATATACCTTCCCCGCCTCAATCAGGGCCGGGGCCAGCCGGTACACCATGGTCAGCAGCTGGGTGCGGATATGAAAGCCGTCTACATCCGCGTCGGTGCAGAAGATAATCTTGCTCCAGCGCAGGTTGTTGATATCGAATACCCCCAGATTCTTATTAGCCCTGGTCTTCACCTGGACCCCGCAGCCCAGTACCCGGATCAGGTCCGTGATAATGTCAGACTTGAAAATCCGGTCGTAGTCCGCCTTCAAGCAATTGAGGATCTTTCCGCGAATGGGCATAATGGCCTGAAAATTGGAGTCCCGGGCCTGCTTGACCGAGCCCAAAGCCGAGTCGCCCTCCACAATAAACAGCTCCCGCTCCTCCACATCCTTGGTGCGGCAGTCCACAAACTTCTGCACCCGGTTGGCCATGTCCATTTTCCCGGTGAGCTTGGTCTTTATGTTTAGGCGGGTTTTCTCCGCGTCCTCCCGGCTTCGCTTGTTAATCAGCACCTGTCCGGCGATTTTATCCGCGTCCATGGGATTCTCGATGAAATAGACCTCCAGGCTGTGCCGGAGCATCTCTGTCATGGCCTCCTGAATGCCCTTGTTGGTAATGGCCTTCTTGGTCTGGTTCTCATAGGAGGTCTGGGTGGAAAAGGAGGAGATGACGATAACCAGGCAGTCCTCCACGTCCTGAAAGGTAATTTTGCCCTCGCCCTTGGTATAGCGGCCGTTCTGCTTTAGGTAGGCGTCGATCTGGCTGACAAAGGCGCTGCGCACCGCCTTGTCCGGCGCGCCGCCGTGTTCCAGCCAGCTGGAATTGTGGTAGTACTCCGCTACATGGACCCGGTTGGAAAAAGCGGCGGCCACATTGATCTTCGTGTTGTATTCCGGCATATCCGCCCGGTCCTTCACCCGCTTTTCACTCTGCCACAGCTGGACGGTGGTAAGGCTGTCTTCCCCGCAGAGCTCTCTGGCATGGTCCAGGATGCCGTTTTCGTAACAGAAATCCGTCTCTTCAAAAACGCCGGGGGCTGTTTCGTTGCGAAAATGGAAGGTGATTCCCGCGTTGACCACCGCCTGGCGCTTGAGCACGTCCATATAGTACTCTGCGCTGATATCAATGTCGGTGAATACCTGTAGGTCCGGCCGCCATTTAATCAAGGTACCGGTATCCCTTTTCTTATAGGGTTCCTTATTCAGCCCCCCTACATTTTCCCCTTGTTCAAAGCGGAGGGTGTAGCGGCAGCCATCCCGGCGGATGTCCACGTCCATATACTCCGAGGCGTATTGGGTAGCGCAAAGGCCCAGGCCGTTGAGGCCCAAGGAGTATTCGTAATTGGCCCCGGAGCTGTTGTTATATTTTCCGCCGGCATACATTTCACAGAACACCAGCTCCCAGTTATAACGCTCCTCCTTGGGATTGTACTCCACCGGGATGCCGCTGCCGTGGTCCTCAACCTGTACGGAATGGTCCAAAAACCGGGTAACGGAAATCTCGCTGCCCCGCCCCTCCCTGGCCTCGTCAATGGAGTTGGAGAGAATCTCAAACACGGAATGCTGGCAGCCGTCTATTCCGTCCGACCCAAAAATAACCGCGGGCCGCAGCCGCACCCGGTCCGCCCCTTTCAGGCTTTGAATGCTTTCGTTGTCATATACTGCTTTTTTTGGCATGTGTGGAACCTCCTTAAGGTCAAGGCCGCGGGGCTTTGAGTCTCGGCTACCGCCTCGGTCGGTTCGCAGCTTGCCTACCACTGGCAGGCGCTCACCCCCGCACCCCACCAGACGCCTAATGCGCCTGGACCGCGCAATTTTTTCAGGTTTTCCTTGTTTTTATGAGATATTGTGGGGCATTTTGCTTGAGCTGCTAAGGGAGCTGGCTTCACAAGAAAGGACCTGCCGTATTTCCCTTTACGGCAGGGCCCTTTAGCGTTTTTAGCTATCTTTGTTATCTGGGGCAGGATGCTCTGGGGAAGCCCCGGCGGCCGTGGCGCTCCCGCCAGGGACGGGTTCGTCGCCAGACGCTTCCAGCGTCTGGCCAGCCGGTCCCGCAACCACCGGCGCGGTCGCCTCTCCCCCCTCCAAGGCCGGAGCTTCCTTTGCTCCTGGCAGCAGCACGCCGTCCATGACCTGCTGGAACTCCTTATCGTCCACCTTCTCCCGCTCAAAGAGGACCCCGGCCAGCCGGTGCAGCTCGTCCATGTGGTCCTTGAGAATCTGCTCGGTGAGACTGTAGGCGGTGGAAATCAGCTTCTGAATTTCCTCATCGATCTCGGAGGCGGTCTGCTCAGAGTAGTTGCTGATATGGCCCATCTCTTTGCCCAAGAAGGGGTTGGAACCGTCGGAACCATAGGTGATGGGACCCAGCTTCTCGCTCATGCCGTACTTTGTCACCATGGCCCGGGCGATTTTCGTGGCCCGTTCAATGTCGTTGGAAGCGCCGGTAGAGATGTCGTCCAGCACCAACGCTTCCGCTACCCGGCCGCCTAAGAGCACAATCAGTTCCTCCCGCATCTCGTTACGGGATTTGTAGGAGCGGTCCTCCGTAGGCAGGTGCATGGTATACCCCCCCGCCATCCCCCGGGGAATGATGGAGATCTGATGCACCGGATCCTGGGTCTTGCAGTAGTAAGAGGCAATGGCGTGGCCCGCCTCGTGGTAGGCCGTCAGCTTCTTTTCCTTCTCGCTCATCACCCGGCTCTTCTTTTCCGTGCCCACCACCACCTTGATGGTAGCTTCCTCAATTTCCACCATGGTGATGGCCTTCAGATTCTTTCTGGCCGCCAGCAGCGCCGCCTCGTTCAAGAGGTTCTCCAAATCCGCGCCGGTAAAGCCTGCGGTGGACTTGGCGATGGTGGCCAGCACCACGTCTGGGGCCAAGGGCTTTCCTTTGGCGTGAACCCGCAGGATCTCCTCCCTGCCCTTGATGTCCGGGGACCCCACCATTACCTGGCGGTCAAACCGGCCAGGGCGCATGAGGGCCGGATCCAGGATATCCGGGCGGTTGGTGGCGGCGATCATGATCACGCCCTCGTTGGCGCCAAAGCCGTCCATCTCCACCAGCAGCTGGTTGAGGGTCTGTTCCCGCTCGTCATGTCCGCCGCCCAGGCCCGCGCCTCTCTGGCGGCCTACCGCGTCGATCTCGTCAATGAAAATAATGCAGGGGTGGTTCTTTTTTGCCTTGTCAAACAGGTCCCGCACACGGGACGCGCCCACGCCCACAAACATCTCCACAAAGTCCGAGCCGGA
>CANONE010000055.1 GCA_947567585.1 uncultured Clostridia bacterium
TTGCTCCATCAGCCCCGGTAGCGCCCGTTGCGCCAGTGGGACCGGTAACGCCGTCAGCCCCGGTAGCACCCGTAGCGCCAGTGGGGCCGGTTGCCCCGTCAGCCCCGGCAGCGCCCGTTGCGCCAGTGGGACCAGTAGCGCCATTTGCCCCGCCAGGGCCAGTAGGGCCGGTGGGGCCGGTTGCTCCGTCAGGCCCTGTATCTCCCCTAGGGCCTGTTGGTCCCGCTAAACCGTTGGCTCCTGTTGGCCCTACTGCGCCGGTAGGACCTGTGTTTCCGTTAGCGCCTGTGGGACCGGTAGGACCAATCAGGCCGGTAGCGCCAGTAGCCCCTGTAGCTCCCGTGGCCCCTGTGGGTCCGGTAGGCCCTGTAGGCCCGGTAGGCCCACCGGCGGGACAGGGCGGCGGACAGCAGGGCGGAGGACAACAAGGAGGCGGGCAAGGCCCACCGCAGCAGTCATCGCCGGAAGCCGATGACCCTGAATAGATTTTCATATTCATGCTGGATTTACCTCCAAAAAAAATTGGCCCCGGCTTCTTACCCGAACCCGAGGCCCATCTTCATTATATGCCTGTCCGCAAAAAAGGTGCATGGCCACTGGGCGGCCCCGCAGCCGGACTCATTCACACCAGCGGGATCTGCTTACCCATGATTCTGTGCCTCTTGAGAAAACAGCTCGTCAAGCAATGCTTCCGCTTGATCCTTTTTCTCTTTGGGAACATGTATTTTCAACCGCTCCCGCATACCCGTCCGCATAATCAAGCCGGCCCCATGTACTGGAAACGCAGCGTACGGAATATCATGCTCTTTGAGTACCTGTATGAGCATTTTTGCCCACATTTCCTCCTTTTCACACAAAAACTCAAAATCTGTATCCATATGAATACCTCCTTTGCCGTATTTTCCATCTCTACTATGGATATACCCATAGCTGTACGTTTCATGCTGCAGCCCTGCTGTCCATATTTGGGAAAGAAAAAACATGCTTCAATAATTTTCAATGGCTCGGATAACGCCCGCGTATAAGGCGCGGCAGGCTGCTATTCGTTTTACATGGTTTCCGGCGCGGTTACTTTAAAGAGCGCCAGGGCGTTTTCCAGGACGGTTTTGGCCGCCGTGCATAAGGACAGCCGCGCGGCTGTAAGGCCCTCGCCCGCCCCCTTCACCCGGCAGGTATTGTAGAACTTGTGGAACAGCGTGGAAATGGCAACCACATACCGGGTAATCCGGGCCGGGTCCATATTCCGGGCGGCGTTGGCCACTTCGTCGGTGAACCCGGAAAGCTGGCGGATGAGCTCCAGCTCCTCCGGGGCGGTCAGCAGAGCCAGCTCCTCCGGGGTGCAGCTCCGGGGCTCAATGCCGTCCGCCGCCAGGTTCCGCAGGATGCTGCAAATTCTGGCGTGGGCGTACTGGACATAGTACACCGGATTCTGGGAATCCTGCTGCACGGCCAGGTCCAGATCAAAGTCAATTTTGGTATTGGGCTCGTAGGAGTTAAAGAGAAACCGGGCCGCGTCCACAGGCACCTCGTCCAAAAGGTTCGCCATAGTAATGGCCTTGCCGCTGCGCTTGCTGAGCTTCACGGTCTCGCCGTCCCGCACCAGGTTGACCATCTGCATGAGCACCACTTGCAGCCGGTCCGGGTCCAGCCCCAGGGCGGCAATGGTAGCCCGGAGCCGGGGCACATAGCCGTGGTGGTCCGCCCCCAGCACGTTGATGGCCAGGTCAAAGCCTCTGGTCACCAGCTTATTGTAGTGATAGCCGATGTCCGGCACAATATAGGTGGGCACGCCGTTGGACCGCACCAGTACAAAGTCCTCGCAGCCAAAGGACTCGCCCTTAAACCACAACGCGCCTTCCTTTTCATAGGTAAAGCCCTTTTCCTTCATCAATTCCACCGCCCGGTCTACCGCGCCGCCTTCATGCAGGGCGGACTCGTGGAACCAGTTGTCGTACTCTACCCGATACCGCAGCAGGTCGTCATGGAGCACCTGGATATTTTTCGGAATGGCATAGCTGATAAGAGCCTTGCGCCGGGCTTCGCTGTCGCAGTGTACATACTTGTCCCCGTGGATTTCCGCAAAAGCCTTGGCGTTTTCCGTGACGTCCTCTCCGGCGTAGCCATCCTCCGGGAAAGGGAAATCCGGCTGGAACAGCTGCATATACCGGGCTTCAATAGAGAAGCCGTAGCGGTTCACCTGGTTGCCCGCGTCGTTGACATAGAACTCCCGTTCTACCTCATAGCCTGCGGCCTCTAAAACAGCGGACAGGGCGTCTCCCAGCACGCCGCCCCGGGCGTTTCCAATGTGCATGGGCCCGGTGGGGTTGGCGGAGACATACTCTACCAGCACCCGCCTGCCTTGGCCTAGATTGCTTTTGCCATAGTCCTTTCCCAGCCTTTCGATATCCTGGAGCACCGCCCCATAAAAGGAGGGGCAATAGGTAAAGTTCAGGAATCCCGGCCCGGCGATTTCACACTGGGAAAACCAGGTTCCCTCTAAAGAGAGATGGGCGGCAATGGCTTCGGCAATCTTCCTGGGCGCCGCGTGAAACGCTTTGGCCCCCGCCATGGCGGCATTGCAGGACCAATCTCCATGGGCCCGGTCGGCGGGGACCTCCAAAGCGAAGCCGGGAACCTGGGCCTGGGGCAGGTCGCCCTTTTCCATAGCCTGGGATATCGCCCCGGACACCGCCTCCCGCAGCTGGGCCCGAGCTTGTTCTACAATCTGAGACATTTTATCGAAATCCTTTCTTTTAAATAGTGAGCGCAGGGCCTTTTTAGGTCGTGGGCTTTGCCCACACCCACAAACTTTTTGAAAAGGTTTGATCAAAAACTTTTACGCCGGGGTGTTTTTATTCCGTACAGGTAGTTTGTGGGCAAAGCGGAAAGCCTTATGGGGGAAAGGGCGGCCTGCGGCGTTTGGGTGGATGGAACTGGGGCCTTAGTACGCGGCGGGGGGCAGGGGAGTGACTTCCACCCGGAGCTGGTTGCGGCTGGAGAGGTTGGAGTCAATATCCAAGGTGTACTTGATTTCCAGAGAGCCGCCCTGGCGGTCCAGGGCCGTGTTTAGCTCGCTGGTGAAGACGCCCACCGTTAAAGGGCCAAAGCCCGTATCATAAAGGCACAGATGCCGCCGCCCCTCCTCCAAAATCAACCGGGTGGAAGACCCTGCCCGCATCATGGTAACCTTTCCCGGCTCCACCTTCAGCACAGCGGTATGGGCAACCCGGGGATTATCCTCATCGTACTCTTTGTAGGCGATAAACCGCACATGGTCCCGTATGGTGTAGGTCCCTGTGGTGGAAAGCGTAATCTCCCCTTGGTCGTCTCCATATTCCTGCTTCCCAATAATATTGATGGTATAATCCTCTTTCAGCATTCCTTCCACCTTCCTTACATCCAAGCACTTGGGACTTTCATATTTTGGGACATCGTCCCAAACCCTGCACGCTTTAATTTTCGTGTTTAATTTCCTTTATTCCGCCCAAGCGGTTTGTGGGCGCGGCATTGGGCTCTTTTAAGGCTGGCCGCCGCTTTCTATGTCGATTCTGCGTCCCTCTACATTGTGGCCAAGGAAGAGCTCCGCTATCGCGCCGAAATTTTCCGGGGCGTCCGTTACATAGTACTCCGCCTCCCTGGTTTGGCCCGGGCCGCACAACAGGCCATGGGTCTCTAAAAACGCCGCCAGAACCAGCGCGGCCTCCTTGCCGCTGTCCACCAGCACGGCGCCAGGACCCATCACCGCCCCGATGGTCTCCCGGATAATGGGGTAATGGGTGCAGCCTAAAATCAGCGCGCCTACCCCCGCCTCCCGCAGGGGGGCCAAATACCGCTCCGCCACCAGCCGGGCGACCGGGTCTTCCGGGGAGACAAAGCCGCTCTCCACCAAAGGCACAAACAGCGGACATGCCTGGGAATATACCGAAAGCGCCGGGTCAATTTCCAGAAGCGCCCGGGTATACGCCCCGCTGTGAATGGTGGCGCTGGTGCCGATCACGCCCACCTTCCCATTACGGGCGGCATGGGCGGCGGCGCGGGCGGTGGGGGTTACTACATCGAAATAGGGCACGGGCAGGGCTGCGCCAATGTCAGCGGCGGTAGAGCTTACCGTTCCGCAGGCGGCGAGAACGGCTTTCACGTCGTGCTTCATCAGAAAGTTCATGTCCTCCCGGGCGTAGCGGCGCACTGTTTCCCGGCTCCGGCTTCCATAGGGGACCCGGCCGGTATCGCCGAAATAGACTAAGCTTTCCTGGGGCAGGGCCTTTTCCAGCTCCTTCACAGCGGTCAGCCCTCCCAGCCCGGAATCAAACACGCCAATAGGCCGGTTATCCATGAGGGTTCCCAGCTTTCTCAAAGGCCAGCTCAATCAGCCGGTCCAAAAGCCCGGAATAGCTGAGCCCCTGCGCCATCCAGAGCTTGGGGTACATACTGATAGAGGTAAAGCCCGGCAGCGTGTTCACCTCGTTGAGAACCACCTGGCGCTCGCCTTCGGTCACAAAGAAATCCACCCGGGCAAGGCCGGAACACCCCAGCAGCCGGTAAGCCCGCACGGCTGTTTCCCGGATTTTTTCCGAGACGGCCTCTTCAATGCGGGCGGGGATATACAGTTGGCTGGTTCCGTTGACATATTTATCGTCGTAATCGTAAAACTGGGCGGAGGCTCCAATCTCGCCGATGATGGAGGCTTGGGCGCTGTCCCCCTGGCCCAGCACCGCGCACTCTACCTCCTGTCCTTTCACGCCTTCCTCCACCACGATCTTGCCGTCCTCCCGGGCGGCCTTCTGAATGGCGGCGTCCAGGTCCTCCGGCCGCTCCACCCGGCTGACCCCCACGGAAGACCCGGCGTTGGCGGGCTTTACGAATACTGGGAAGTCCAAGCGGGCCTGGATTTTATTGAGAATAGCGTCTGGGGCGGCAGCATAGCGGCGGGTATAAAACCACAGATAGTGGGCCTGCTGGATTCCGGCAGCGGTAAGCAGCGTGTGGGTGACCGCCTTATCCATACATACAGAGGAGCTATGCACCCCACAGCCTACATAGGGGATGCCGGAAAGCTGAAAAAGCCCCTGGATGGAGCCGTCCTCGCCGTTTTTACCGTGCAGCGCGGGGAAAATGCAGTCCAGCGCCACAGTCTCGTAGGCCTCTCCCCGGCGGACCAGCAGGCCGTGTACAGCCGGGTCCGGAGAAAGAAGGACGGGAACGGCCCGCTCCTGCCAGGAACCGTCCCCCAAATCAGAGGCGGGTCCCTCATGCAGCAGCCAGCGGCCCTGCTTCGTTATGCCGATTTGATAAATCTCATATTTTTCTCTGTCTAAGTTTTCCAAAATCGACGCGGCGGACATCAGCGAAACTTCATGCTCTGAAGACTGTCCGCCAAAAATCACTGCCAATGAAATCTTTTCGCTCATAGGTATCACACCCAATTCTAAAATGAAATACTTGCCGGGGGGCGCTGTAAGATCCTGGGGTTGAGTTCATCAAGACCTCCCGGGTCCGTACCGGCGGCTTTAGGGGGCTTGAAAAGGCACCCTTAAGCCCTTTTTTGTCAAATTTTTGCAGGGTGCGCCGCCCCGCGTACCATTATACTATAGCCGCGCGAAATTATCAACCGCTATGAAGCCGGCGGCCGGGATTTTTCAGCCCGCTCCGCCGCAAGAGAAAATCCAACCCGGCGGGCGCGCGTTCAGGCCCCTTACCAGAATTCCTAGGAAATTAGGGTTGACAGGCGCGGAGGGCTTGTGCTATACTAAAGATACCTCGAAAAGGGGTTTCTTTTTTTGCGCCTATCTTTTTGAGGGAGGCAGGGGCTATGGTCCCAAATTAAGATGGACGCGCCAGGGCAGCCTGGGCGTTTGCCGGAAAGGAAGGTCGTTAAAGCATGCGTGTGAAAATCGTGTTGGCCTGCACTGAGTGCAAGCAGCGGAACTACCTGACGAAGAAAAACAAGAAGAACGATCCCGACAGGCTGGAGATGAATAAGTACTGCCGGTTCTGCCGGAAGCACACCCTGCACAGGGAAACTAAGTAAGGAGCGGTCGATATGGCGGAAAGCGAGAAGAAGACCGAAGGAAAGACCAAAAAGCCCAACGCCTTTTCAGCTTTCGTGAAGAAGACCACGAAGTTTCTGAAAGACTGCAAGGGCGAGATAAAGAAGATCGTGTGGCCCACCCCCCAGTCGGTGTTTAAGAACACCGGCGTCGTGCTGGTGACTATTATTGCGCTGGGGCTGTTTGTCTTTTTGCTGGACACGGCGTTCATGAGCCTTTTAGGGCTGGTTATGGACGTGGCCGGCTGATAAGCCAACGGCCACGCCCCGAAAGCCGGGGGTACGAAACCGGCAAAATCCGGCGTAAAAGTTTTTGATCAAACTTTTTTCATTGCAGGTTGTAGGACAGGGCCCTGCGGCCTTAAGCGGCGCCGGAGAAAACCTTCAACGGAGGAGAAGAGATGGCGGACGAAGCGAGATGGTATGTGGTGCATACCTATTCCGGATATGAGAACAAAGTGGCCTCGAACCTGGAAAAAACGGTGGAAAACCGGCAGATGCAGGAGCTGATCCAGGAAATCCGGGTGCCTACCGAGATGGTGACGGAAATCACCGACGACGGCAGGCGCAAGGAGGTAGAGCGCAAAATATTCCCCGGCTACGTTATCGTGAAGATGATCATGACGGACGAGAGCTGGTACGCCGTGCGCAATATCCGTGGCTGCACTGGTTTTGTAGGCCCCTCTTCCAAGCCTGTCCCCCTTACCGACGCGGAAGTCGCCCGGCTGGGCATAGACCAGCGGCAGTTTGAGGTAAGCTATCAGGTAGGCGATTCGGTGAACATCATCGACGGCCCCCTGGAGGGTTTTGTAGGCACCGTAGAGGAAATGGACCTGGAGAAAAACCGCATTCGGGTGACGGTTTCCATGTTTGGCCGGGAGACCCCGGTGGAACTGGAGCTGGGCCAGGCGGAGCCGGTCTAAGAAGAGCGCGAAAATGCAAAAAGTTCTACCCACACAAGCCAGTCAGGCGCCCGCGAAATGCAGTGAAAAGGCATTGGCCAATCACAATGAGTAGAAGTCGTAAAGCCGATAGTACAGCCAAAAGCCAACGGCTTTGCGCTGAAAGCTATCTGTGCGGAACCGGCAAAATCCGGAATAAAAGTTTTTGATCTAACTTTTTGCAAAAAGTTTGCGGAGCGCGAGGCAGGGCCTCGCGGCCTTAAGGCGTGTGTAAAGTGGGAGGTACAGGCAAATTTTTTCATACTTGTACCGCTGGAACCACGATATTTGGAGGTAATGAGAAATGGCACAAAAGGTAACGGGCTTTATTAAGCTCCAGATTCCTGCCGGAAAAGCGACCCCGGCCCCGCCTGTAGGCCCTGCTTTGGGCCAGCACGGCGTAAACATCATGGCGTTTACCAAGGAGTTCAACGAGCGTACCAAGAACGATGTGGGACTGATTATCCCCGTTGTCATCACGGTATATGCCGACCGCTCCTTCACATTTGTCACCAAGACCCCGCCCGCCGCCGTGCTCATTAAGAAGGCTTGCAACATTGAGACAGCTTCCGGCGAGCCCAACAAGAAGAAGGTGGCCAAGATCACCAAGGAGCAGATTCAGAAGATTGCCGAAACCAAGATGCCCGACCTGAACGCGGGTTCTTTGGAGGCGGCCATGAGCATGATCGCCGGCACCGCCCGCAGCATGGGCGTGGAAGTCGCAGACTAAGGGAAGGGGGAAACTGCAATGAAACACGGAAAGAAGTACAGAGAGAGCGCAAAGCTCATTGACCGTCAGAAGCTATATGATACCGCAGAGGCCCTGGACCTTTGCGTAAAGACCGGCACCACCAAGTTTGACGAGACGGTGGAGCTGCATGTAAAGCTGGGCGTAGACGGTCGCCACGCCGACCAGCAGGTCCGCGGCGCCATTGTGCTGCCCAACGGCACTGGCAAGAATGTACGGGTTCTGGCTATCTGCAAGGGCGACAACATAGAGGCCGCCCAGGCCGCCGGCGCCGATTTTGTAGGCGCGGAGGAAATGGTCCAGAAGATTCAGTCTGAGGGCTGGATGGACTTTGACGTAGTGGTGACCTCTCCTGACATGATGGGCCTGGTAGGCCGTCTGGGCAAGATTCTGGGCCCCCGGGGCCTGATGCCCAACCCCAAGGCCGGCACGGTGACCCCGGATATCGGCAAGGCTGTGCAGGAAGCCAAAGCCGGTAAAATCGAGTACCGCCTGGACAAGACCAATATTATCCACTGCCCCATTGGAAAGATCTCCTTTGGCCCGGAGAAGCTGGCGGAGAACTTCAACACCCTGATGGATGCTATTGTAAAGGCTAAGCCCTCTGCCGCTAAAGGCCAGTATGTGCGGTCCTGTGTGCTGAGCGCCACCATGGGCCCTGGCATTAAGATCAACCCCGCGAAGTTCGTCTGAGTTTTTAATAAAGAAAGAGACGCCTCAGCAATGAGGCGTCTTTTTTGTCAGCCGGCGGAGCGTTCGGGCAACGGCATACGCCAGCCAGGCGCTCAGGCTGCCCAGCAGAATCAGGCCCGCGATACCCAGAGGGAACAGATACAGCAGGCTCTCTCCAAAGACCAGGAACGCGCCATACACTGCCGCTAGAATGAGCAGGCCCATTCCCGGGGGCAGCAGTTTGGGCGGGACATGTTTTGCCCGAAAGCATAGCAGCAGCTGAGCGGCAAAAGCCAGGACAACAGGCAGTACAAAATAGCAAAAGCCGAATAGGTCGGTAAACATGTATGTGATAAAGCGCACACTCGGTGAATCCATCCTATAAGCACCCCCGTTTTTCTGACGCGTTTTTTCCAGCGCGTCAAACATCAGGTCAACGGCATTTTGTAGCTTCGCCGTCCTCCGGCGCTTTGGACGCATTGAGCATTTCCAGCAGGGTGGACATGTCCTTTTCTTCCTCTGGCGCTTCGTGCCGGATATAGGCGGTCAGTGGTAACTGAAATCGTTAACGCGGTTTAACCGCGCGTGCCGTAATGCGCCCGCACAGAATCGGTACACGCCACCTTGCCTTTGACGGCAATCTTCTCCACGGCGGCAAAGAGCTTTTCCTCCGGGATCCCGTGGTCAATGCACAGCACGCCATAGCCGGTAATACTGATTTTTTGTCCCTGTTCCAGCAGCCTGTCGACTTCCTCCTCGGTAAGGACCATCACTCCCATAAACCATTGGGCGGACCGCAGGTTTTCGCCAACCTGCCGGGAGATCCGCTGGATGCTGGGTTCCTGGCTTTTCACAGCCTCCCGAAGGGCCTGGTTGACAAAATCGCTGCGGTTGGAATAATAGCCGTGGTCTACCAAAAGGTCGATGGCGGCCAGAGTCGAGGTATTGACATTGACAGATACCTTTTCCGTAAGCGTGGTGGAATATGTATTCATAAGCTTCCTCCTATAAGATATATATGCTCTAATTGGAGTATATATATCTTACCACGCAGGAAACCATTTGTCAATATAAAAGTGTTGGACTACGGTTTGAAGGGCCTGCCCAAAGAATCCCTAACCCGTTTCCACCAGCCCCCGGTAAATCTCCGCTTTCCGCAGTCCGGTCTGCTTGGCGGCGGTTTTTGCCGCCTCGCTGGGGGACTCCCCGGCTTCTACCCGCTCCCGGGCCAGGTCTACGGCGTCCTCCAGGGTATAGGCTTCCTCTGCGGCGGCTGGCTGCGCCCCGGCGATAACCAGCACGTACTCCCCTCTGGGTTCATGCTCCCGGTAATGGGCGGCGGCTTCCCCCAGGGTTGTCCGCCAGACCTCCTCATGTATTTTGGTAAGCTCCCGCACCACGGCGATTTGCCGGCTGCTTCCAAAAAGCCTTTCGAAATCCCCCAGGGTCCGCCGCAGCTTGTGGGGGGCCTCATAAAAAATCATCGTGCGCGGCTCTTTTTCCACCTGGGCCAAATGCTCCCGCCGGCTGCGCTTGTTCACAGAGAGGAACCCTTCAAAGGTAAACCGGCCCGTAGGCAGGCCGCTTACCGCCAGCGCCGAGACGGCGGCGGTAGGCCCCGGCACCACATAGACCGGGACGCCCTCTTGGGCACAGGCGGCGATCAGGGTCTCGCCAGGGTCAGAGACAGCGGGCATCCCCGCGTCGGACACCAGAGCGCAGGTTTCTCCCGCCCGCAGCCGGGCCAGGATGGTCTCCCCACGGCTGAGCTTGTTGTGTTCAAAGTAGCTTAAAAGAGGTTTATGTATGTCAAACCGGGACAGAAGCCCCCGGGTAACCCGGGTGTCCTCCGCGGCAATGAAATCAGACTCCGCCAGGGTCTCTTTGGCTCTGGGAGAAAGATCTCCCAAATTCCCAATGGGCGTTCCCACCACATAAAGCGCGCCTTTTTCCAGCATCCTCATGGCCTCCCCTTCATATAGTCTCCGCAAATCCGCCTTAGTTCCGGGGATTCTTCCCCGTTCCCGGCCCGCAGTATAAGCGCCGGCTCTACCTGGAGCCCGCTTTTCCCGCCCCGGCGGCATTCCATTAAAAAGAGATAGGGCGGGCGGTCCTGGCTTGCCTGTACCATTCGCAGCCGCTTGGGCTCTAAACCCGCCGCATGAAAAACCAGGACCGCCTCCGCCAGCCGCTGGGCAGGCAGGCAAAAGCAAAGCCTGCCGCCTGTCTTCAGGGCAAAGCGGGCGGCGGCGGCCAGATCCGAAAGGGTAAGAGAATGGTCCTCTCTTGCCAGCCGGCGGGCTTGCGCAGCAGCCGGAGCGCCGGTGCCGGCAGGAAAATAGGGGGGATTGCAGGCCACCAGGTCCAGCCCCTGGTGGGGCAGTAGGGCTTTATAGTCCCGGATATCCCCCAGGACAACCCGCAGCTGTTCCGTAAATCCATTTTCCGCTACGGACCGGGACAGGAGCGCCGCCGCTTCCTCCTGGATCTCCAGGGCCATCACTTTTGCGGGACGCCCCCGGGCGCACCACAGCAAAGAGATCACCCCGCAGCCCGAGCCGATATCCGCACAGCGCTGTCCTGGGCGGGGCATGGAGAAGTCCGCCAAAAGCAGAGTGTCCGTCCCAAACCCATGCTGGTCTCCCACCAGTACCCCCACGCCGGATCCCAATGGCTCCCACCGCTCCATAACATCTCCCCCGTTTTGAAGTTAGGTATCGTATAATTCCGCTTACAGTTAAAGAAAGATCCTCGCGTTTCAGGACTTCTCCCCATGTATGCTTTGCGGATATTATAGCACGTCTTTGCCGCTAAGGAAAGACAATCAGCGTCTCGGGCCTTGCTTTTTTTAAAGAACCAGGTATAATAGCACTATAATCAGGCTGGTTTCGCCAGCTTACAAAAGGAGGACTTCGGCATGGGACATAGGTTAGCGGACGGCTTTTGCTGGTATGTTCCGGCAAGCGGCGGAGACGCCGCCCCAGAGGCGAGATACCGGGAGATAACAGAGTGGGCCGCGAAAGCCCGGGGAAAGAACCCCAACGCCTTTGACGGGCTGACCCAATGGATGCTGGACAATGAGGAGTGGACCACGGACAAGCTGGAAAGAAACCGGGAAATTTTTGTGGACGGCATTGTCCGGCGCTTTCAGCGGCAAAACGCACAGCTCCGGGATATTTTGACAGAACTGCGGCCATTTGAGATCGTCAACCAAGCGGCATTCGGGGCGCTGGACGCTTTCGATGAAACTCTAAAAGGCGATCCCCCCGTGGATGCGCTGCGGGAGCCTGTGGCACAAATGATGCGGGATTTTTCTGTCATGGCGCAAAGCCGGATTCGCAAGCAGATTGCCGGGAATAAAACCGGGCCCAGCGGCACGGATACGGTAGAGGTTTTCGGCTATGTCAACCTTTTAAAGGAGTGCGACGCGCGCGTCCAGTGGACGCTGTTTATGCCGGATATGGTTTCCCGGCAGCAGGAAGGGTTCCGGATGCAGAGCTTTGAATATAAGCGCCTGCCGGCCCTGCGCTTTATTGGCCAGGAAGGGGACGGCTTGGCGAATCCGGAAAAAAGGGCCGCGCTTTTCGCCCGGTTGGACGCTATGAGCCAATACCGCAGCGGCTTTGACTACGATCTGCTCTTCATGCACCACTATTGTCTGGGGGTAGACATTAGCCCGTGGCACGGCTTTTGGGGGCGCTTTATGAAAGCGGACGCGCCGGTTCCGGAAGGCTTGGTATCCTTTGACCTGGTCCCCCATCATGACGGCAGCCCTGGAATGCCCTTTGTGTCCCAGTTTGCCTACGCTGTCTTTTCAGGGGACACAGAGGCCCTTCACCGCCGGGAGGGCTTCGACAGCGGCGCCATGTACGATGTGACCCGGAATGTAATACTATCCCAGGACGTCTGCATTCCATACCCTGAAAAGTACTGGACTGCCGAGGTGTTCTTTCAAGGGAGCCAGAAAGAAAGCAGCGGATACCTTTTCAGCGTGATTCTGGACGAATGACGCGGCAGGGAGTTCCAGCCCCCCCAGATGATAAAGGTGAAAGCCGGCACAGCTTGACAGCTATGCCGGCTTTCGGCGTCCTTATACACCGCCTATACTCTCTCTTCCCCTACGGGCAGACGGTTATTTGTCAAAGGAAGCGTTAAATGCGTAAAAATTCTTGGAGTCCAGCCGGTCGGTAAGGATACGCAGGCCCTCGCCGAACCGCTGGTAGTGCACAATTTCCCTCTCCCGCAGGAATTTGATCGGTCCTGCTACATCGGGATCGTCGGCAAAGCGCAAAATGTTGTCATAGCTCAAGCGGGCTTTTTGCTCTGCGGCCAAGTCCTCATTGAGATCCGCTATGGGGTCTCCTGTAACGGCAAAGGTAGCCGCGCTAAAAGGCGTACCTGAGGCTGCCTGCGGATAAACCCCAGCCGTGTGATCGACAAAGTAGTCGCCAAATCCCGCGGCGTCAATTTGCTCAGGGGTCATATTCCGAGTCAGTTGATAAACGATGGTCCCTACCATTTCTAAGTGGGCTAGT
>CANONE010000056.1 GCA_947567585.1 uncultured Clostridia bacterium
CTCTTTCCCTACACGACGCTCTTCTGATCTGGGGGAAACTTTTGGCGGGGTGGGCGGGCCGTTGGTGGGCAGCCGCCCAGCAGCCCTCCTCCTGGAAGCCCAGATTCCGATAAAAAGCTTGGTTTTTGCCGGTTTCTCGGAAGAGGTAAAGCTTCTTTTGGGGGATCTGGGCTTCCAGTCTGGCCACCACTTGGCTGCCAATGCCTTGCCGTCGGAATTCCTCTCGGACCGCCAGTGCGGAAAGAAGCGCCGCTTCCTTTGTAACCAGGGCTACGCCGCAGCCAGCCAGCTGCCCACCGGCATGACAGGCGGCTGCCAGGGCCGTCCCATGCCGGAGCCGGTGAGATAGATCCAGATAAAAGCTCTCCCAGTCCCCGGCCATGCGCAGCTGGCGGAGCAAGCCGTATATCTCTTGTATGTCCGCCGTTTCTGAAATCTCTGGTTCCGCGCCGGAGACGGTTTTCCCCAGCACAGGCCCGCTGGTTTTTACCGTAAGGCCCAGCGCCGCTAAAAAGTCCGCCGGGCCAAAGATTTCCTTTGGGCCCAGCATGGAGACGAAAGCCGCCGCCTCCTCTGGCTCCCCCGGGAAACCCGCCACCGCCAAAGCGCTGTCCAGCTGGCAATATGCGGCCCCTTCATCCACCCAGAAGCGGGCAAAGGGCCGGTCAAAGCCGTAGGCGACCGCCGCGGCGGCCAGCTTGCATCCAAAAGCCGTTCCCCGGCAAAGCCGGTAAAACTGGCGTTCCCCTGTTTCCGAATCCACAAAGCGTATCATGGAAGCCCCCACCTAAAAGAAAAATGCCCCGCAGCAGCGAGGCACCGTTCGTTGACAGAATCGATCCACAGCCGGAAAAGCCTGAGTGGACCGGCGATAGCGGGCCGTGAATCAAGGTCTTGCTAGAACTTGTCTCATTGGAGTATTGCATTCATCCTTCCGGAAAATCTACGTGGAAACTACGCTGCAAAACATGAAAATCCCAAAATCCCCTATGTTTCCACGCCTTGCTCCCAACTAAATTCACTGGAAAACCTGATCACAAATCCTCTCCACGTAAGTTCTTATTTTACGAAATACATAATCGCGTTCGCCACCAAAACCAATACAAAGAAGCCAATGGCAATGACCTTGGTCCACCGGGACAGGAAAGCGTCCACAGAGCGGGCCTTGTTTTTGGACAGGAAAGTATCGGCGCCGCCGGTAACGACGCCCATGTTCTTCTGGTTGCCCTCTTGCAACAGCACGGCCACAATGATAGCCACAGCAAGAATCAAGAGCAGAATAGCCAAAATGATCTCATAAGGATTCATAACGCAAATCGTTCCTTTCTTTTTTCGATGAACAGATATATGTTACCATGTTCCGCCGGATTTTGCAAGGGATTCCGGAGATTTTTTATAGAGATGCCAGCTTTCGGGAAAGATTTTTTTAATATGTTTCCGGCGTATATTCTGAGAAAGCGGGGCTACAATAGTAACAAGCGGCACGGAAGCGTTTGCGTGCCCCCTGGCAGAGATATTGCCCAACTGGGCCGGAGAGCCTTTGGCTTACACACTCCGAGGAATATCAAAAGCCAAAGGGCTCCGGCCGCATGCCTCCTCAATCAGCTTTTCAAAAGCTCATTGAGGGGGCTAATTTTTGCTTTTCATTCAGGACCTTCAAACGGCGTCAAGCGGTCTTCAAACCTCCGCCGCCTTTATATAGGCGGGCAAAATGCCTACTCTTTCATTTTTTAATTCTCCGCTATTGGCTGGAGGACTCCTTAGGCCCCGCGCTTTGCCAGCCCTGGCCGCCTACTTTCCGCTTCTGGGCTCGCGCTCTTGGAAATATTTTTCCAGAAGCCGCGTGACCTCTCGGACGTCAAAGGGCTTTGCGATGTGGGCGTTCATACCGGCGTCCAGGCACTTCTGCACGTCCTCCGCAAAAGCGTCCGCGGTCATGGCAATAATGGGCAGGTCCGCGTCCGGATGGTCTAGCTGCCGAATGGCCCGGGCGGCCTCAAAGCCTGTCATCACAGGCATACGGATATCCATCAGAATCGCGTCATAATACCCTGCCGGCGAGCGTTCCATCATTTCCACGCAGATCTTTCCGTTTTCCGCCCAATCCAGTTCCAGGCCGTATTCAGACAGCAGCTCGCTGGCAATCTCCCAGTTCAGTTCATTGTCTTCCGCCACCAGAACGCGCTGGCCTGTAAAGCCGACCGCCTGTTCCTCCTGGTTTGTTTCCGTTGAAAGCTCTTCTCCCGCATATTGCCGCAAACCGTAGAACAGCGTGGACTTAAACAGCGGTTTCGAGATAAACCCGTTTACGCCGACCTCTCGGGCCTTGTCCTCAATATCGCTCCAATCATAGGCGGAAATCAGTAAAATGGGGATATTGTCCTTGAGACGGCGGCGCAGCTCCCGGGCCGTGGCAATGCCGTCCATGCCGGGCAGCTTCCAATCCAGGAGAATAATATGGTAATTGTTTCCTTTTTGATGGCGCTCCTCCACCCGCTTCAAAGCCTCTTCGCCGGAGAGCGCCCAGTCCGCGTTGACCCCAATGGCCTTAAGGGAGCTTACCGTACTTTCGCACAGCTGCCTGTCGTCATCCACCACCAGCATATTCCAGTTGGGCAGCGCCATGTCGATTTCCGCAGCCTGGGCCCGCTCCAGGTCCAGCGTCAGGTGGAACTCTGTGCCCACGCCCTGAGCGCTTTTTACCTGGATCTGGCCTCCCATGGCGTCCACAATAAACTTGGTAATGGCCATGCCCAGGCCGGTGCCTTCCGTTCTATGTACCCTGGTACGGTCCTCACGGGCAAAGGAGTCAAAGATATGGGCTTTAAACTCATCGGACATGCCAATGCCATTATCCTGCACCCAGACCTGCACCCGCACGAACTCTTCCCCTCTGGGGGAATCCTCCTGCTGCATGGTAACCTGAATATTCCCTGCCTCCGGGGTAAACTTCACCGCGTTGGATAACAGATTCAGCAGCGCCTGGTTAAGGCGGACGCTGTCGCAAAGCACATTTTCCGCCGAAATATCTAGAATGGACACCCCGAAGTTCTGCCGCTTGGCCTTTACCTGGGGCTGTACAATGCTGACAATGCCCTCCATCAGCTCCCGAAGGGAAACCCGGTCATAGCTCAGCGTCATTTTGCCGCTTTCAATTTTGGACATATCCAATACATCGTTAATCAGGCCCAAAAGATGCCGGCTGGAGGTGGTGATCTTATGCAGGTAGTTTTGCACCTGGGGGGTGTTGTCAATATTGGCGGTGGCAATGGCCGTCATGCCCACAATGGCGTTCATGGGGGTACGGATATCATGGGACATGTTGGAAAGGAACTCGCTCTTTGCCCGGCTGGCCTGCTCAGCCAAGGCCCGGGCCTTTTCCGCCTCCCGGCGGGCCTCCACAGCCAGGGTAAGGGAATTCTCCGCCGTTTTCCTAGCCTCGTCCACCGCTTCCAGCTGGTTGCGGTTAATGCGGTAGTAGCCGACGAAAATCAGCACCAATGCCGCAAAAATCACCGCGCCTCCAAGCATTCCGGTCAGCAGCATCTTTTTGCTCATCTCGTCGATACTGCTGTTCAGGGAGTCATAGGGCATACAGGTAATCAAATACCATTCGGAAAGCGGCAGCTTTGTGCCGAACATATGCCGCCGTTCTCCCCGAATCGAGATCTCCGCGGAATAGACGTCTTCCCTTTCCATGGCGGCCCTCAGCTCTTCCACAAGGTCTTCGGGAGTCCGTCCGTCAATTTCATCATAGAGGGACAGGATTCTGTCAAAATAGTCGTCCCGAATGGCGTCGCTGGTCCGGATAACAAAGCTGCCGTCTTCCCGGATAATGAAGCTGTAAATCTTGTCGTCGTTTTCCTGCAAGGCCAAGGTTTGGGTGATGTAATCCGCCGGGATGCTGGCCACCAGCGCCAGCGCCTCCTGGCCGCCCTTCATGTGGTAATCGCAGGGCACGCCCAGCAAGACCAAGTTTTCCCCTTTGCCGTCCGAGCCCACAGCCACTTTAGAGGTTCCCTGCCGCAGGCTGCCTAAATAGGGATCCGGGTCGGTGATCACCAGGTTGTCCCCGTAGATCATCGTAAACTCCCCCTGGGCGCTTAAAAGCCCCAGCTGAGAAAATCCCCGGGCCTTTCCGGTAACCGCCAGTTCATCCAGCACGTCCTCCAGCCCCGCCTCAGGCCGCACGTCGTCCGGACGGATATCCTCCACCATGCTGTGTACCTGATTGAGGCGCAGCTTCACAGTGGTCTGAAAGTGCATGGAAATCTGGTCGCTCATACCGTGCATGTAGGAATCGCCCACTTGAGAGATGGTGCGAAAGCTTATCTGGTCCATATACTGGGAGAGAAAAAAGAACACGCCGAAGGTGAGTATGGATAGGCCAACAAAGCTTCCCACCAGAAACCGGGTGGGGTTGAATTTTTTCATATCCATGCCAATCACTTCTTTTACAATTCTTCTTTATACGCCCGGATGGCCCCAGCGGTCAATTGATAATCCTCCACCACCCGCTGGTACAAGCCGTCCGCCGCTGGGCTGCGCCCGCCCCGGAGCGCCTCGGTCAGCTGGCTGCTGGAATCCTGGAGCCGGGTAAAGCTCAGGTTCTGGCACATGCCTTTAATGGTATGCGCGGCCCGAAACGCCTCTTCGTAGTTTTCGCTTTCCCAGGAGCTTACCAGCAGCTGGTAGGTCTGGTCGTCTAAAAACTTCAGTACAAATTTTTGGATAAATTTTTCGCTGGGCAGGCGGGAGCTTACCTCGCCATAATCCCCTTCCAGCCTTCCGTAGCATTCCTGCAAAGTCATTGCGATCCCTCCTAAAAAACCTTAGAGACTCTAAAACTCCGGCTACCGGCCCGGCCTGCCCGCGGCTGGCGGGCAGACGCGCAAGCAGATTGAATCAAGCTTTGCGGCGTGCGGCGCGTGTTCCTATTATTATACACGATTATTCCTCTTCGTTCAAGCCCTCGTCGCCCCAGAAATCTGTAATTTCAGACTGGTTGGCGTATACGCTGGTTCCCGCCGTCTCTTTCAGAGAGGTTTCCGTGCCGTCGTAGAACCTGAAATGTCCCTTGCCCGCCTGCTTTACGGCGTACAAAGCCTTATCCGCAGCCCCCATCAGCGCTTTGAAGTCCGGCCCAACCTGCTCGGTAGTGGCTACCCCCATACTGATGGAGATGCTGAATCCCCGGAAAATCTCTCCATGCAGGGCGGAATGAATCCGGCTGATAATGGGCTCCAGCTCCTGATTGTATTCAAAGAAAATAATGTACTCATCCCCGCCTACCCGGGCGGCGATATCCCGGCTGCGGATGCTCTGGCGCAGCCGCTCGGCAATATGCACCAAAAGCTCGTTTCCAAACAGATGCCCGTATGTATTGTTGGCCATTTTAAAGTAATCGCAGTCAAAAAAGGCCAGGGCAAAGCGGCTTTCCGGGCTTTCCTTAAGTCTGGCCTCGCTCTGCTTTTGGGCGCTGGTCAGATTTAAAAGCTCCGTGAGTCCGTCAAAAGAGGCGCGGCGCTCTAGGTTCTCTAGATAGCTGCGGGAGCTGTGGATATCAACGGCCTTGCCGATGACCCCCCGGATCCGGGCGGGCTCGTCGTCGGACCAAAGCGTCTGCATAATAAAGCGGAACCATCTCATATTCCCGTCAAACTGCATTTTGGTTTCCAAGGAGACGATGGGGTCATCCGGCGTGGTGGAATCCACCGCAGCCGTAAGCTCATCCCCCAGGCCATCACCCAAATATTGCTGCCCTCTGGGGTCGCTAAAGGGGTCCATTACGATTTCATCTACGCCCAGGGCCCTGGCGCCCCAGGCGTTAAAGGACACCATGGAGGGGGAAATGGTGTATTCAAACTGTATCTCCTTGCTCATGGCGGCAAAGAAGCTGTACTTCATCCGCTCATGTTCCAAAAGCTGCAGCGTCCGGTTGGACGCGGAAAGCTCGCTGCGCTGGGAGACCTTCTCGGCTACGGTGTCCATAACGTTCCGGGAAGGGGCCCGCTTGCCCGCGCCGCTGAGCTCTTCCTGCAGGGTGTCCGCCACGTCGCTTAGGCATTCCAGCAAAAGCGGGTTAAAGGCGCCGCACTCGTTATTGGTAATCATCTTCACAGCCTGCTCGTGGGAAAACGCGGGCTTATATACCCGCTCGCTGGTTAAAGCGTCATATACGTCCGCCAAAGCCACCGTCTGGGCGGAAATGGGGATATCCTCTTCCTTAAGGCCGTCCGGATAGCCCCGGCCGTCCCAGCGCTCATGGTGCCAGCGGCAGATCTGATAGGCAATTTTTACCAGCGGCTCTCCCTGGTGGACCGCCAGCCCGTCCAGCATCTGAGCGCCCGCCATGGAATGGGTTTTCATAATGGCAAATTCTTCATCCGTCAGCCTGCCGGGCTTATTGAGGATTTTATCGTCAATGGCAATCTTACCGATATCGTGCAGCGCCGAGGCGGTCACAATCAGGGCGATATCCTGCTGGGTCAGGCCGTACTTGTCGGTTTTAGCCATCAGGGCGTTTAAAAGCACCTCTGTCAGCCGCCGCACATGCACCACATGCAGGCCGCTTTCGCCGTTGCGGAACTCCACAATATGGCTGAGGATGTCGATCATTAAAACGCTGTTCTGTTCCTTCTCATAGATCTGCTCGGCCACCAAAGCCTCCAGCTCCTGCTGCTTGGCAGAGCTTAAAAGAGTATTCACCACCCGCCGGCGGATCACCCGGGCGTCAAAGGGGCGGCTGATAAAATCGGTAACCCCCAGCGCCAGGGCCTGATCGATCCGGTCGGAGGTGGTTTCCGCGGAGATCATAATAACGGGGATGGACTCAATCCAGTGCCGCTGGTTCATGACTCCAAGCACCCCGAAGCCATCCATCTCGGGCATAACAATATCCAGCATAACTAAGGAGATCTCCGCTCCCTGCTTTTGCAGCACAGCTACAGCCTGCAGGCCGTTTTCCACCTCGATGGTGTCGTAGTCTCCCCCCAGCATATCCACTAAAATCGAGCGGTTCATCTCAGAATCGTCTACGATTAATATTTTCTGTTTACGCTTCTGCCCTTCCATCTCAGCGACGCCCCCTTTTTTGCAATACTATCGTACTTAATTATACTATATCAAAGCGGAAATAGCAAGCCCTCCCGCACTTCTCCAAGACCCTTTGAAAAAATTTTTCAGCATTTCCTCCGGCCGCCGGCTATCCGATCAGCATCCTGCCCTCCGGCAAGATGGCGGGGGAAGGCGAGGCTTTCATTAAAATGGACAGACCAAAGGTCACAGGGCCCACCCGCCCAATAAACATGGTGGCGCACAGCAGCAGCCGGGATACCGGCTCCAGAGCCGGGGTTACCGAAGCGCTGAGCCCCGCCGTGCCAAAGGCCGACGCGGACTCATACAGCAGGTCGATAAAGGGAAGCTGGGGATTCAGCACGGTCAGCGCGCAGGCGTCCGCGAACACCACGCCCAGCCCCAGCAGCGCCACGGTCAGGGACTTGTACACCACCCCCGGGGCGAAACGGTGCCGCAGTGCCGTAGCCTCTCCCCGGCCCCGCAGGGTGGAAGCCACCGTTACCAGCAGCACCACAAAGGTGGTGGTCTTCACCCCGCCGGCGGTAGAGCCGGGGCAGCCGCCGATGAACATCAGCGCCACAGAGAGGACCTTCGCAAAGCCCCCCTGGGCGGCGATGTCTACCGAGGCAAACCCGGCTGTGCGGGTGTTGACAGACTGGAAAAAGGCGGTGTTCAGCTTTTCAAAAAAGCCCATGCCGGCCATGGTGCGGTTCCCTTCCAGCAGCAAAAATCCGAAGGTCCCGGCGGCCAGCAGGGCGGCGGTGGCCCGCAGGCAGACCTGGCTATGGAAATTAAGCTTTCCCCGGCCCCGGTGGCGCAGCGGGGAAAGCACCTTGCACAGGTAAATATCCCGCACCACCACAAAGCCCAGGCCCCCGGTAATAATCAGAGCCGAGATAGTCAGGCAGACCAAGGGATCCCCGGAAAAGGCGGTGAGGCTGGCGTTGCCGGGGACAAAGCCCAAGATGTCAAAACCGGCGTTGCAATAGGCGGAAACAGACACAAATACCGCCGGCCATATACCTTTAACGCCATATTCCGGCGCCAGCCGCAGCATGAGAAGCCCCGCCCCCGCCAGCTCGCAGGCAAAGGTGAAACCCAGCATAAGCCGCAGCAAAGAGGCCGCGCTGGACATGTCCCCGCCAGAGGTCTCTCCGGCGACAATCATCTGCCGCAGTCCCAGCCGGCGGTGGATCAAAAGGGAAAATCCCGTGGCAAAGGTGGAAAGCCCCAGCCCCCCCAGCTGGATCAGCGCCAGCACCACCACCTGCCCAAAGAAGGACCAGTGGCTGGTGGTGTCCACCACCGAAAGCCCTGTGACGCAGGTAGCGGAGGTGGCGGTGAAAAGCGCGTCCAGAGGATGGGTAAAGCTGCCGCTGGCCGAAGACAGGGGCAGTGTCAGCAGCAGCGCGCCCAGCAAAATCAAAGCGATAAAGCTAACGGCGATTACCCGTACCGGCGCGGCCCGTTTTAGCCATAGCGTCAGTTTTTTCTTTATGTTTCCCATGGGGCCTCCTTGTTTTACGGCCGCGGGCGCCTGCGGACAAGAAGAGCGAAGGCTTGCGGTCTATATTTTCATTTGCAGTCCCGCATCAGCGGCTTTTATTCCCCGGCGGGTCCGCTCATGGCGCGGCGCAGGAACGTGTTTTTTTCCAGCGCCAGAAGCAATGGAAGGCCCAAAGCGTAGCAAACCGCCAGCTCTCCAATCCCCACATACAGCGCGGCAGGGCCAAAGGCCGCCCAGGAAAAGTTCGCCCAGGAAAAGCCTCCGGCATTGGATAGGCAGGAAATTTCCAAACCCACGATGAAGGCATTGGCGATCACCGGCGGCAGCGGAGCCAGCAGCCGGGCGTTTTTATGGGGGAGCCTAGCGGTAGCGGCCGTACCCAGCGCCGCCAGCAGTGTGGCGGCCGTGCCGGATACCCAGTCCACTACCCCTAAGGGGCTCATCAAATTTGATAGAAAGCAGCCTACTGTCAGCCCGGGGATTGCGGCAGGCGTCAGGGCGGGCAAAACAGTAAGCGCCTCGGAAAACCGGAACTGTACAGGCCCATAGGCCAGATTGACGGCCGCGGCCAGATAGGTAAGCACGGTGTACATGCCTGCAATCACCGCGCTAAGGGTAATAAAACGGATTCTTTTTGTCATGATTCTTCCTCCCATGTGCGAGACCCGTATGACCGCCGGCATACGGTCCCTAGTTTTGTTTAAGGTCAGGATGTTTCGACTGACCGCCGCCCTCATTGGGCCGCACTTATAAGAATACGATATTCTGGAGAAAAAAGCAAGAGGCAACAGCCCGCCGCAGCATCCAAATCTACGGTAGGCGGCACGCTTAACCCATAGGGGACAAAAAGAGATTGAGAGCGCGGCGTCTCCCGCTGCATCTGGGAGACATCGCGCGCCTCAATCTCTTGCTTCAGCCTTTCTCTGTCCCTGGCGGGCCCGCCTTAGAACCCGCCAGGGGAAACAGCCCCTTTTAGACTAGCCCGTCAATCCTCGCCGTCTTCCTCCGGGGCGTCCCAGTTGTGCCAGACGTTCTGCACGTCGTCGTTATCCTCTAGGAGGTCCAGCATCTTCTGCATCTTGATAACCGTGTCTTCGTCCGCAATGGCCGTGTAGGTATCCGGCACCATCTCTACCTCGGCGGATACAAACTCGTAGCCCTTCTTTTCCAGGTCCTCCCGCACGCCGCTGAAATCGCTGGGCTCCGTGGAAATCTCAAACACATCCTCGTCCGCCGCGAAATCGGAAGCCCCGGCTTCTAAAGCGTCGCTCATAACAGCGTCCTCGTCCAGGTCCTCCTTCTCAATAACGATGACGCCCTTCTCCTTGAACATGAAGCTGACGCACCCAGTGGTGCCCAGGTTTCCGCCGTATTTGTCAAAGGCGTGGCGCACATCCGCCGCCGTCCGGTTCCGGTTGTCCGTCAGGGCTTCTACAATCACCGCCACACCGCAGGGGCCGTAGCCTTCGTAGGTGACGTTTTCGTAGTTATCCGCGCTGCCTTCGCCGGCCGCCCGCTTGATAATCCGTTCGATGTTGTCATTGGGCACATTGGCGGCCTTGGCCTTGGCAATGCAGTCCTTCAGCCGGGAATTGGCCGCCGGGTCCGGGCTGCCGCCCTCTTTTACGGCCACTGCCAGTTCCCGCCCGATTTTCGTGAAAATCTTGGCCTTAGCGCCATCCGCCTTTTCCTTTTTCCGCTTGATGTTGTTCCATTTTGAATGTCCAGACATGATAAACCCGCCTTACTGTATTTTTACTTTGAGCTTGCTCTTTGAAGACCTTGAGGCTTTACTCCAAACCCCACCGCCCTTTTAAGAAAGGTAAGGCTTCGCTTTGTAAAGCCTGCGAAACTTGTAATGTTAGAACTATTTCGATTTTGTACCGGCAGCTTGGAACGCCACATGCTCGCTCTCCCGTAATCAAATCATCCCTAAAGGCCGGCAGCAGCAGAAACCTTTGGCCACGGGGCAGCAGCTTCCTGTTAATAACATAAAAACTTCGGCATATAAAGTTTTTGATCAAACTTTTTTCAAAAAGTTTGCAGGGGCCCGGGGACAGCGTCCCCGGATCTCTGCCCACACAGTAAGTATTATATCACGTTCCCGAGAGGATTTCAAGAGCCAGAGCTTTGGCTTTTTGTTGGGCTGTACCCAGATTCCGCCTTCCCAGGTCTGTGCCGCCCCAGACCGCGCAGCCGCACAGCTGGGTGTTCATTACGCTGAAGGAGCGCTCCAGCTGGTGGACCGTCACCTCCACAGGGAAGTCCTCTTCCTTTCCCATGGCCAGCAGCAGCACCGCCTTTCGGCTCTTTTTGACAGGGGGCTTTATTCCCAGAGAAAACCGGGCCTCAAAGTACCGCTGGGTCCGGTCCAAAAGGGCTTTCATGGGAGCGGGGAAAGAGGCGTTGTATACCGGCGAGGCCACCACCAGCAGGTCGGAGCGCCGCAGCTCCTTGTCGAAAGCGTCTAAATCCTGGAACTGGCAGGCTTCCTTCTTTGCGCAGGCCCCGCAGCCCATACAGGGGCGGGGGTTCAGCTGGTATGTATCGATCTCAGATAGAACCCATTCGTCCTTGTCCTTGAATTCATTTGTAAAGGCGTCCAGCAGCATCCGGGTGCTGCCATGGGGGTTGGGCGAGCAAAAAAGCGTGAGCAAGTGCTTCTTATGGTCTAAAAGGCGCATGATATTCCTCCTTATCCCAGGGAAGCCTCGCCGGCAATCCTGTCAAAAAAGTACCCTAGGGTGTCCACAAGCTTCCCTTCCCGATAGAGTCCCTCTATCTCCCGGGGGCTCATCCACCGGGCTTGGGCCACCTCCCCGTCGGCGGCGGAAAGCCGCGGCTCTCCATTATAGTCGAAGAGCCACACATCCAAAAGGTCTCCAAAGCGCGCGCCGTTTACCCAGTCCCGCACTTGGCTGAAGACCAGCCTTCCCGATTCCTCCTGCAAGGGAATCCCCAGCTCTTCCCGGACCTCCCGCAGCGCCCCCCGCAGGCTGGTCTCTCCTTGCAGCACCGATCCCCCTGTGGTCTCCCACATTAGAGGAAAGGTGGGCCGGCTTTCGGCCCGCTGGCTTATGAGAAACTCTCCCTGGGCGTTGCGCAGCCAGACATGCGCCACCAGGTGGAAGCAGCCCTCCGGTAAAGGCTCTCCCCGAACATGGCCGCTGCTTACAAGCTCCCGCTTGGATGAATACAGGTCCCACAGCTCCGGCATAGCGCCACCTCCTAAAAGTTGATGATTCCCAGATGCTCCAGCAAAATTTTCGCCCCCAGCAAAATCAGAATTACGCCCCCCGTAATTTCCGCCCGACTCTTGTACCGCGCCCCAAACACCGCCCCGGCCTTAACCCCTGCGGCGGAGAGGACAAAGGTCACCGCGCCGATGAATCCTGCGGCGGCCCCGATGTTGACGTCCAGAAAGGCAAAGCCAACGCCCACCGCCAAGGCGTCGATACTGGTAGCCAGAGCCAAGGGCAGCATAGCCTTGGGCGACAAAGAGGCGTCCGCCGCTTCCTCCTCCCCGGACAGGGCCTCCCGGATCATGTTCCCGCCGATAACCGCCAGCAGTCCGAAAGCGATCCAGTGGTCCACCGCAGTGATGGCGTCCTTAAAGCGGACCCCCGCCAGGTAGCCCAGCACAGGCATCAGCGCCTGAAAGCCGCCGAACCAAAGTCCGGTAAGGGCCATGCTTTTCCATCCGGCCCTTTTTAGGGCCAGCCCCTTACAGACCGCCACAGCGAAAGCGTCCATGGACAGCCCTACCGCCACCAAAAACAATTCCAAAATATTCATATCTCCACCCCTTGCTCAGGAAATCCCGCCGCTGTAAATTTATATTATAACAATCAATCACAGATTCGTCAAGGCGGATATGAGTAGGCTATCCCAGAGCAAAATAGGAAGGGCTAGATCCATAAAAAAGCGCGGATTCAGCTTATGTGATTCAAATGGCGACCCACCAGCACACGCCGTATTTGTCAATCACCGTCGCATTGTATTCATTCCAGGGAAGCGCTCCCAGGGGATGAATTACCACACCGCCCTGGCTTAGAACCGCAATAGCGTGAGAGACAGCCTCCTTGCTCCCCATCTCAAAGACATTAAACGTCATGGTTTCCCATTTCATTTTATGGACGAGGCTTATGTCACAGGGATTTGCCGCTTCCGCCAAGGCCAAAAATCCCTCCCCGTTAACGGACAGCTCGCAGTGTTCATAAGCAGTCTCAGCGGCGTTTTTTATTTCAAATGTGATTTCTGCGCCAAAGGCGTCACAGTACATTTTCGCGGCTTCCAAGCTATTTTTCAATCGACCTGCGCAAAGCCTCAAC
>CANONE010000057.1 GCA_947567585.1 uncultured Clostridia bacterium
GAAAAACGGAGCATCGACAAGATAACCGTCAAGGACATTGTGACAGAGTGCGGTGTGAATCGCCAGACCTTTTACTACCATTTTCGCGATATCTATGACCTGATGGAGTGGGCGCTGGCGAGAAGCATTGAGAGATACACCGGTCGGCATTTGGCTGCGGAGATGGATTGGCGAGAGCAGATAAAGCTGCTGTTCCATTTTTTCTACCTGCACCGCATGGTCTTCCTCCACGGTTACGACGCCACCAACAGGATGCAATATGAGCGGGCTGTTGTTAAGTGGGTGAGCCAAATGGTGCGCGGGCGAATGGACGCCTATCCTCAGGCGGCACAGGTGCCGGATGAGAAAAAAGACTTTATCTCCACGGTCTATGCCCGGGGCTGTGCCGGATTTCTTCTGGAATGGGTGGAGGAGGGGATGCCCGACGAACGCCATGTACGGCTGGACGACTATTTCCTCATGATAGACGGCAGCATCGGACACGTTCTGGACAAGTTCGTGAAATCATAATTTAGACAAATTTGTAATCTGTACTATTTTCATACAAAGCGGCGCCTCTGTCTATTTTTGCGACAGAGGCGCCGCTTTGTCGATTGTTATCACTCAGTCTTGTGGTTATAATGATATCCATAAAATCCCACGTAACATCAGGAGGTTATATTATGGATACATCAAACAAAATCGTACGCTATGGATTGAAGAAAGCTTTCAGCTATATCGAGCGCGACCCAGAAGAAAATCTGCCTAAGCTCATGGACTGGGTGGATCGTTTCGCCCCGGCGGGCGACCGCGGGTTTCCTGTCCAGCGGGCGGCGTTCCGCAGGGTCATCGAGGACCCGGACTGCGCCATGCACCAGCTCATGTACCGCGTATTCACCGAGACGGACAAAGATGTGCTCAAGGCCACATTTGAGAACTTCATCATCAACGGCAACCTGGTGGGATGGCCCCGGCAGGAGGAGCTGCGGGATGAATACGGCTGCAACATCCCCTGGGCCATTTTACTGGACCCCACCTCCGCCTGCAACCTGCACTGTACCGGCTGCTGGGCGGCGGAATACGGCAACAAACTGAACCTGAGCTTTGACGAGATCGACGGCATCATCACCCAGGGCAAGGAACTGGGGGTGTACATCTACATATACACCGGCGGCGAGCCCCTGGTACGCAAAGACGACCTGATTGCCCTATGCCGCAAGCACAACGACTGCCAGTTCCTCTGCTTTACCAATGCCACCCTCATTGACGAGAGTTTTGCCAACTCTATGCTGGACGTGAAAAACTTCATCCCCGCCATCAGCGTAGAGGGCTTTGAGAGCGCCACGGACGGCCGCCGGGGCAGCGGTGTCTACAAAAAGGTGGTAGAGGCCATGGACCTGCTCAAAAGGAAAAAACTGCCCTTCGGCATCAGCTGCTGCTATACCAGCCAGAATTTTGAATCCATCAGCAGCGATGAATACTTTGACCAGATGGTGGAGTGGGGCGCGTCCTTTGTGTGGTACTTCCACTATATGCCCATCGGCAACGACGCCGTGCCCGGCCTGCTCCCTGCTCCAAAGCAGCGGGAGTTCATGTACCGCAAGATACGGGAAGCCCGGCAGGAGAAGCCCATCTTCGCCATGGACTTCCAGAACGACGGTGAATTCGTGGGGGGCTGCATCGCGGGCGGGCGGCGCTACTTTCACATCAACGCTAACGGCGACTGTGACCCCTGTGTGTTTATCCACTACTCCAACGCCAATATCCGGGACATGAGCCTTCTGGACGTGCTGCGCTCCCCAATCTTCATGGCTTACCATGAGGGCCAACCCTTTAGCGATAACCACCTGCGTCCCTGCCCCATGCTGGAAAATCCCAGCAAACTGCGGGAGATGGTGGAGGACGCCGGGGCCCATTCCACAGATTTGCAATCGCCGGAAAGCGTGGAGCATTTGTGCGGGAAATGCGCGGCCTATGCTAAAAACTGGGCTCCCACGGCGGAGCGGCTCTGGCAGCGCTCCTGCCGGGAGAAACAGGCGCGGCGGCCGGAGAGCGCGGCAGACGGCCATAAACTGGCAGTTTAGGCCAAGCGGCCATGATCTTTATAGAGAAAGGACTGGTGTGGTTTTGGAAAGGATCGCCCGGGGTATTGTCCGCCACCGGAAGCTGGTACTGGTTCTGGCAGTTCTGCTGCTGATACCGGCCCTGCTGGGCGCGGCGGCTACCCGCATTAACTACGACATACTCACCTACCTGCCCCCGGAGCTGGACTCCATGCTGGGGGAGCAGGCATTGGAAAAGGATTTCAACCTGGCCTCCACCGGCATGGTGACCGTGGAGGGTATGCCCCTGGGGGAGCTGCTCACTATGAAGGCCCAAATGGAACAGGTGCCCGGTGTGGAGCAGGTGTTCTGGCTCAGCGACGTGATAGACCCGGCCATTCCCCGGGAGATGCTTCCCGAGGGCATACAACAGGCTATGTACGGCGAGAACGCCACCCTGATGCTGGTGCGCTTCTCGGAGCCCTCTGCCAGCAAGGGAACTATGGACGCCGTGGCGGAGCTCAAGGGCCTTTTAAAGGAGCACAGCTTCATGGGCGGCATGAGCGTCATTTTGCAGGACACAAAGGCCCTGGTGGACCAGGAGATGCCACTGTACATCCTTTGCGCGGTGGGGGCCAGCCTATTGGTGCTGTTCCTGGCAATGGAGAGCACCCTGGTTCCCGTGCTGTTCATGGTGGGGCTGCTGTTCCCAATACTCTATAACTTCGGCACCAACTACTTTCTGGGACAGATCAGCTACATCACCCAGGCGCTGTCCACGGTCTTGCAGCTGGGGGTGACCATGGACTTCTCCATCTTCCTACTGCACCGCTACGAGGAAGAAAAGCGGCACAGTACAGACAAAGAGCAGGCCATGGCCACCGCCATCGTAAACACTTTCTCCTCGGTGACGGCCTCCAGCCTGACAACCATCGCAGGCTTTCTGGCCCTGTGTACTATGCGCCTGACCTTGGGCCGGGATATCGGCATCGTCATGGCAAAGGGCGTGGCCTTGGGCGTCGTCTGCACCATCACCATCCTGCCCTCCCTTATCCTGACCTTTGACCGGGCTGTGGAAAAGCACCGGCACCGGGCGGTTATCCCCCAGTTAAAGAGGGTAAGCCGGTTCGTCACCCGGCATCCCGGTCCGATCCTGGCGGTTTTCCTGGTGATGATCATGCCCTTCACCCTGGCCCAGAGCAAAACTGGTGTGTATTACACCCTGTTTGACAGCCTGCCCCAGGATTTGACGGGTATTGTGGGCACAAACAAGCTGAAGGATGATTTCGGCATGACCACCTCCCACTTTATCCTGGTAGATGAAGCCATGAGTGATGAGGACCTGAAGGCTCTGTGTAAGGATCTAGAGGGAGTGGAGGGAATCACTCAGGTGGCCTCTGTCCGCCAGCTGCTGCCTTCCGGCTTTGACGCTGAAATGCTGCCGGAGGATATCGCCCAGCTGGCCCAGTCCGGCGGGAAGAAGCTGATCCTGGCAAACTCCGCCTATAAGAGCGGCGCCGGCGAGCTCACCGCCCAGCTCCATGAGATGGAGGGCCTGATAAAAGCCGCCGACCCCAGCGGAGTTATCACCGGCGAGGGGGCCATGACAAAGGACCTGATCGAGATCGCCGACACCGATTTCGCCCATGTGAGCGTAACGTCCATCGCGGCGGTATTCCTCATCATCCTGCTGACCTTCGGCAGCGCGTCCATACCGGTGCTGCTGGTAACCTCCATTGAGAGCGCCATCTTCATCAATATGGGCATCCCCTACTTTACCGGCACGCAGCTGCCGTTTATCGCCAGCATCGTCATCGGTACGGTGCAGCTGGGGGCCACGGTGGACTATGCCATCCTGATGGCCACCCGTTTCCGGGAGGAGCGCCAGCGGGGGCTAACCCCCCGAGAGGCCGCCCGGACCGCCTGCCAGTATTGCAGCCAGAGCATTCTCTCCAGCGGCCTGACCTTCTTTGCCGCCACCATCGGCGTGGCCGCCATCAGCCGCATGGAACTGCTGAAAAGTATCTGCCTGCTGATCTCCCGGGGCGCGCTCATCAGTATGTTCGTCATCATCGTAATATTGCCCTGCCTGCTCCAGCTTTTGGACCCGCTTATCCGCCGTACCACTCTGCACTGGCTGGGAAGACCGGATAAAGAGAAGAAACAGCCTATCACAGAAAGGAAGGAACTTGCATGAAGATTTGGAAGCCTATTTTGGGCCTTGGGCTTTCGGCCCTGATGATCGCAAACTGCGCCCTGCCTGCCTTAGCCGCAGGGGATGGCACAGAAAAAGAGGAAACCGTGTATGTGGTTCTTGAGCCCGACGGCTCGGTGCGCAGTCAGACGGTGAGCGCCCACCTGCACAACGAAAACGGCCTCTCCGGCGTCATTGACCGCTCTACCCTGACGGATATTGAGAATACCCACGACGCTGCGGCCTTCACCCAGGATGAGGAGGAGCTTCGCTGGGACACGGACGAGACCGACGTGTATTATAAAGGATCCACCAGCCGGAAAGCCCCTATCAGCGCCAAGATCACCTATGAGCTGGACGGTGCGGAGATCGCCCCGGAGGCGCTGGCCGGGAAAAGCGGCCGCGTCAAGCTTACGGTCCGGCTCACAAACAACGAGACTGGCACGATACAGGCCGGCGGCAAGGCCCAGCGGGTATGCACACCCTTTGTCACTATGGTGGCGGTGGTGCTGGACGAAGGGTGGGCGGAGGTCTCCGCCGAGCATGGGAAGCTCACTGGTGCAGGCAACGCCCAGGCGGTGGGTTTCGTGTGCCTGCCCGGGGTGCGGGAGTGCCTGGAGGGCGTCGGGTCTGATAAGCTGGCGGAGCTGGAGGACCACCTACTGGACCAAGTGAGCATAGAGGGCGAAGTGACAGATTTTACCCTGCCCGATATACTGATCGCCTGCTCCACGGACGGGGAGACGCTCAGGGAGAACGGCTTCTCCGGTCTGGATAAGCTGGAAGGGCTGGATAAAAATATGGACAGCCTGCGGGAGGGTATGGATGAGCTCCTTGATGGCGCGGATCGCTTGGCGGAGGGCGCATCCGCGCTGGAGAGCGGCGCTGCCGCCTTGCTGGCGGGTATCAACACGCTGTATGCCGGGGGGCTGCGCCTGCAAAGCGGTACCGCCCAATTACAACAGGGGGCGCACGATCTAAGCAGCGGTGCGGCCCAGGCCCGGGATGGCGCTGTGGCCTTGCAGACAGGAGCGAATAATCTGTCGGCGGGACTGTCAGACCTACAGAATGGCGCCGGAGCCCTCTATGGCGGGTACAGCCAGCTAAAGGCCGGGGCGGACAGTTTGACGGCTGGGCTCAATACCCTGCAAGACAAAGGCCCTACCCTGGTAGACGGCGTAGGACAGATTGCCGGGGCGGTGAGCCAGCTCTATGAAGCAGCCGGACCGGACAGCGGCCTGATGGCAGGCGCTCAAGCCTTTGGGGGCTCCCTGTCCGGGGCGGCGTCTAACGGTGCGGGAGCAGCGGCCAGCCTGCCCGACCCCAGCGCCTTTGCCCCGGATGAAGCCCAGGCCAATGACCCGGCCTATCAACAGCTTTTGGCGGCGTATGCTGGCGCGTACAGCGCGGCCAACAGCATGGCTGGAGGTCTTGCGGAACTGGACAGCGCCTATGGCCAGGTACTGGGCGGCCTACAGCAGGTGAGCTCGGGTGTTGAATCTTTGCAGGCCGGCGCCAATGGCGCCCAAGGGCTTGCCGCCGGGTTAACTGCATACACCCAGGGCGTGGCGGACGCCGCGGCCGGCGCGTCCCAGCTTCAAGGCGGTATCGAACAGTTGGGAGCGAAGTTGCCCGCGCTGACCGGGGGGATAGATCAGCTCATTGCCGGGTCAAACCAACTCTCAGCGGGGGCGGGTTCCCTCTCTCAGGGCAACGCGGTATTGGCAGACGGCGCGGCCTCGCTGCACATAGGCACGGCAGAGCTCCGGGACGGTGCGTCAGCCCTACAGGACGGCTTGGCCCAATTCGACTCTGAGGGAATCAGCAAGCTGACAGGGGCGGTAGACACAGAGAAACTGCCTGCGCTGCGGGCAGTAACAACAGCCATGCGGGAACGTGTGGAAGACTACGACAGCTTTGCCGGCGCGCCAAAGGGAACCGTGGCAACTACCAAGTTCGTAATGAAAACAGCCGGCCAAGAACAAGAAAACACGTCAACCGAGGAAATCGCGCCCCAGGAGGACGAGCATGAAAACGAGAACTTCTGGCAAAGGGTGATGGCTCTGTTCGGGAAATAGCAGGTAAGGCGTCGCGGACTTCCAAGTCCGCGACGCCTTTTTTGTTGGGCGGCACAATTTTTGAGGAATTTTCCCGACTTGACAGAGTGTTATTTACAATAGGGCTGCAAGTTCAATGCCTGTAATATCTCCAATGGGAGAAAACCGCAGACGCAAACCGCCTTGATCACATAGACGATCCGTAGCCCAGCTCTTTCAGCCGGGCCGCGCGTCCTCCACGCGCTTGCGGATAAGCTTTTTGCTCCCGCAGACCAGGGTGAATTCCGTTAGCTCCCGCCCCTCCTCTTTATACCTTTTTGCTATGTATAAGATCGTAGGCAGAGCCAGGAAAACTCTCGGGAGTTCCAAAGGCGATGTAATTGGTAAAATACCTGTCCCCGGCGCGAACCATCTCGCAAAAGCAACCGGCAGCGCCCAGGTGGTAGGAAAAAGGATCGATTTTCCTATCACGTCCCTCCCGGGTCAATACGATTTGAAAGTTCCGTTATCAATTCACAAGCGATCTGCTGCACACTTTCTATTGGAAGAACATGTACATATGCCCAAGAATACCACAATATATGACAGGCCAGCGCAAAGTTATCCCAATCCTTGTCCTCGTCCTGATATCCAGCCAGGCGCAGCGCAAGAGCCTGCTCCAGCGCCAAGGGCGCAAGCATGGGGCGCTGCCAGTCTAGGATATAGCGCAAGGAATGGTTTTCTCTAATTAGGTTGGATTCATTGATATCCCCATGGACGATGCCCACCGGCTGGCCGATCAAGCTGGCCGCCAGCATCAGCTGATAAGGGTGGGACACAAAGTCCTGCTCCGACTGAAAGGTCAGCAGCCGCTCCGTGGGCAGGCCCTCGCCGTAGAGGGTAAAGGTCTTTTCCGTTTGGCGCAGCAGGTCTCGCAGCTCGCTGAAATCCTCCAGGCCAATGTCCCGGCAGAACCGGCTCACCGTGGCCTTTGGCACAAAGCACTCCGCCGCCAGCTTCTCCACGCTCACACCCTCCAGGCAGTCCAGCCGCCCCAGCAGGTACCGGGCGATTCGGCAGTTGTTGGAATCTTCTCTCCCCGCCGCCAGTTCGGACAGAAGCACGATGGGCAGTTTCCCGTAATACCCCATGTTTTTCCTCCGCAAAAGAATGAGTGGCCGGGTCTCACCCGGCCCTTTTCATTATAGCATCTACGCGGTAATACCGCCAGCAAAATCGTACATCAGCCGCCCGCGAAGTTCCGTGGTGTCCTTTCCAAGCGCCTCCGCCAGCTTGAAGGCGAAGGGGTACCCGGTGGCAGGCCCCTGGCTGGTGACCAGGTTCTGGTCGGCGACCGCCACATCCTGGCAGAAAGAGGCTCCGGGCAATTTCTCGGCGTAGCCAGTATAGCCGGTCATGCGCTTGCCCTCGATGACACCAGCCGCCGCCAGCACCGTGGTGCCGGAACAGAGGGCGCACAGCAGCTTGCCGGGGGTCTTATCCCACTTTTGCAACAAGTTAATCACTTTGGGGTTGTTCCTGAGATTCTCCCCGCCGGGACGCCCGCCCGGCAGGACTACCGCGTCATACCCCTCGATCTCCTCGCTGAAAGGCTTATCCCCTTTCAGCACCATGCCGTGCATCCCTTTGACCCAGGGGCCGTCAAAATAGAACGTGTCGCAGGGGATATCCAGCCGCCGCATAACGTCCACGATGGTGAAGGTCTCGCCCTCCTCAAAGCCCTCCATCAGCAAAACAGCTACTTTACTCATGAGCCTCAACCTCCTTAAAAGCATTGAAATAAACCATGCGGTTCTTGACCGCCATGCTGTCCCTGCCAAGGGCATCTACCAGCGCATACGCGAAAGCATACACTGTGGCAGGCCCCCGGCTGGTGATGATGTTGCCATCCTTGACAACGATATCCCCGCAATGGGTGCCGGTGCTGATTTTAGCCTCCTGGCTGGGATAAGCAGTATAGCGCCGGTTTTCCAACGCCCCGGCCTTGTCCAGCACCCGTGGCCCGGCACAGATGGCGGCCAACCACTTGCCTTGGGCGTTCATCTCACGCAGAAGGGCAATGGTTTCCGGGCTCTCCAGCAGGCGGTCCACGCCGGGATAGCCGCCGGGAATGACGGCCATTTCCAATGAATCAGCAGAGATTTCTTCCAAAGACTTGTCTGTCCTCAGGGTGATGCCGTGTCCGCCGGTGACTTCTGTGCCGCCGACTCCCACGGTCTCGGCGGGCAGGCTGGCCCGGCGGAGGATGTCCACAATGGTCAGCGCCTCGGCTTCCTCAAAGCCGGGGGCGAGCAGGACTGCGATGGGGTTCATATTCAGGCTCCTCTCTTGTTTATGTGGGTCTATCATACCACAAGATGGGAATGGCGTGGGCGGTTTTTCATTTTTTGAAAAAGAAAAGGAGGACGGAAATGTTCCGTCCCCCTTGCTGTCCCGCAAAAAAATGTTTCCAGAGCCGAAACTCATCCATGGGTCTCTTCTTCCGGCGCATACCATCTTCTTTGGCAGCGTAGTCCATAGGGAACTCCACCGGGAGGAATTATAGCTTTCACACATTTTTTACCTTGTGGATCCACTTATCCCCCTGCATACGGAAAGACATCCAGACCGCCTTGATCACATAGTGGATCCGCAGGGTGATCAGGACCCAGAAGGGCGGCAGCTGCAGCACCAGGCCGGCCAGATATCCCAGAGGAATGGACGCGCACCACTGGAAAATCACATCGGCAACCATCAGGAACCTTGTGTCCCCGCCGCCGCGCAGTACGCCCTTTGTGGTGGTGGAGGCGGTGGGCTGGAACAGAACGATCAAAGTGCTGGCCTGCATCATGGAAACGGTGATGGCATAGGTCGATTCGGTGATCTCATACAGGCCGATAGACCAGATGCCTATCAACAGAACCAGGACCGCGCTGATGGCGCCCATCACAACACTCAGGGCAAGGAAGGACTTTCCATCTTTTCTCCTTCGCAAAAGCATCTTTTTGGTGAATCAGCCGGCCCCATAGAGATACTCTCTCTTCAGGGGCAAGAACTCATTCAGTCCCCGGAGCATATACTCGTCCCAGGTCCTCCAGTCATGGTCATAGCCCTCGGGGCAGAGATAGGCCACCTGGTAGCCCAGCTCTTCCAGTCGGGCCGCGTCATCCTCCACGCGCTTTGGCTCTTATAGTTGTATTGCAGTAAAGCCATTCAGATTCTCACTCCTTCTGTAAAAGCTGTCCGCCTCTAGAATGGATTCCCTCCGGCCCCGTCAAGGCCGAAGAAACTGAGGGCCTCCTGGATGGCCAAGTCCCAGAAACGCCATTCGTGGCGGTAGCCCTCCCGGAAGAACCAGTGGGGCGCAATGCCTATCTCGCCGCAGTGCTTCTGGAATTCCAGCAAGCTGTTATAGATCATCGTGTCATCCTTCCCGCAGGCGAACATCAGCCGGGGCAGCCTGCCGGTGGGGGCCAGCTTGTCGATAATGTCCCACACGTTCTCGCAGGAGTTCCGGAAAGCCTCCAGGCCCCCGGCATTGGCCAGGGTATTCTTAATACGGGGGTTCTGTGGGTCCATCATAGGGTTAGGGTTGTCCGGGGCCATGAGGGAGAGCTCCATCGGGGACGCGGACAGCACCGCCGCGGCCGCGAACTTTTCCGGGTGGTTGACCGCGTATTTGATGGCGCCACGGCCACCCATAGAGAGCCCGGCGATGAAGTTGTCCTCCCGCTTGTCGGACACAGGGAACCAGCCGTAGATAAGCGGCATCAGTTCCTCTGTGAGATAGTCATACATCTGGTAGCCCATCATGGCGCCATCCCAGTTGGAATAGTTGGAGTTAAGCGCCGAGGGCATGACCACCACCAGGTCCTTCTCGGCCGCGTACAGCTCTATGCTGGTCTTGCGCAGCCAGTCCGAGTGGTCGCCAAAGGTGCCGTGGAGCAGCCAGAGGACCTTGAACTTCCGGCCGCTCCCGTAAAACTGTTCCGGGGACATATCCCGGGGCTTGTCCGGGAGTATTACGGTGATCTCATGGCTGTTCTTCAGGTATTGGCTCTCAAAATTATAGGTTAGGACAGACATGGAAACGCTCCTTTCATTTGTGCTGGCAGGCCAGCCAGTCTATGATCCCGTGCTCGCCACTGTAGACCAGCATCCAGCAGGCGTGGTTCTCCCCAAATTTCTGCTCCAGGGACATGCCGGGGGCGCTGCCCAGGCCGTAAGCGGCTAGTTCCTCCGGGGAGAAGATGGTGAGGCGGGCGTCCTGGTTCCCGGCGTCCCGTAGGGCCAAGATACCGTCTACTATGTATTTGTGGCGGTAGATGGTGTGGTCCACATACGCGGCCGCTATCCAGACCTTTGTATCAGTCAGGCTCCGGAGGATACCGTAGGTTTCCGGGGTCATGGTGGGGCAGATGGGGACCGCTGCGGCGAACAGGCCGCTGCCCACAGACAATGCCCGCAGAGTGCCGCCGCCTCCCATAGACATGCCGGTGACCAGCACCCGGTCCCCGTCCACTTTGCCTGCGGCGATAAGCTCCCGGATGATGTCGCATACACCGGCCAGGTACTCCCTGTGCCAGCCGGACCCCGGCTGGTTCATGCTGCCGCTGCCAGCAAATGTCTGGGCTGTAGGAGACGCAGGCGGCTTGCCCGCCGGGGCCTGGGGGGCCATCACATACATATCGGGGCAGAGCTCCGAGAGCCGGATAGCGCCCACAGTGCCCACCATCTGCGTAAAGTTGTCGCTGCCGCCTTCCCCGCCTCCGTGGAGAAACAGCATCAGGGGCCTGGGGCCGGAGGCGTTTGGGCTGTACAACCGGTAGCGGACGCCCCGCTCCTCTTTGGCTGCAAAGCGGTCAAGGCCCTCTACCTCCACCTGGGCCACCTCCTGCTTGGTGAGCCGGAGCCCGTCTGCCGCGATTTTTCCCTCCAGGGAAAAATCGCAGCTATATACTCCTGCTTCTGCGCCATAGCGTGGATAAGGGAGAAACAGTTCACAAAAAAGTGGGGCTTGATCTGCAGCTGCATGTATTCCATTTCCGTCTGGGCCAGGACCAGCTTTTCCTCGTACAGGTCGATACGCAGCTTTTCGATCTGGCTGGAGAGGCCGTCGAAAGCCTCCAGCGCGTCGTTCAGCTCCCGTATCCCGCCACGTTTTACGGACTGGCGGCATTTGGTGTACTCGTCCACATGGTTGATGAAATTTTCAAGGGGCTGCTGGATGTACCCTTTTCCGTTCGGGCGGCGGAGTGCAGTTTGGAGGGTAAGAGCATATTTGCCCATGATCCGCACGGGAAAGTGGCGGAGGCGTATGAGCTGCTGGCGCAGGAGGTACGCGGTTATGAGCGGTCCTGGCAGAAGAACCAGGCGGACCGAACCCGCTAACCTGTAGAGTCAGAAAATTTTACCACAGCCTTGCAAAACCTATGAAAATGCCGTATACTATGAAATGAGAAGGAGGCGGTCCCCATGGTGAAGCCATTCCAGGAGTTGACGATCATCGATGATTTTATGTTTGCTGATGTTATGCGCCAGCCGGAGTTTATCAAGCCGTTTCTTGAGAGCATTTTGGAAAAGAAAATCGCCGAAGTGGTGGTTATTGATAAACAAAAAGACCTCAAGGACGCATACGACGCCCATGGCATTCGTTTGGACGTGTATTTGGAGGATGAGAACCGCACAAAATACGATGTGGAGGTACAGGCACGACTCCACCCGGAATTGGAGAGGCGGGTGCGGTTTTACCAGAGCGGCATTGACCGCCACAGCCTGAAAACCGGCGAGGAGTACTGGCAGCTGCCGGATTCGTATATTATTTTTCTCTGCGCTAAGGACTATTACAAGGCAGGACTGGCGGTTTATGAGCGGGAGAGCCATATTAAATGCGCGCCGGAAATTCGGTATGAGGACGGGTCCCATGTCTACATTTTGAATGCGGATTTCAGCGTTGATAATGCAAATGCAGAAATCACTGACTTTTTGCGTTACGTCCGCGCGGGGGTGAAAGGCGAGTCTTTTGACGTATCAAAATCCAATTATTTGCAGAAGCTGGACGATGAGATCAAGCGGATTAAGGGCGACAGCGAGAGGGAGATGGAATATATGACATACGCGATGCGGCTGCAAGATGAGCGGCGGATCGGCCGGGAAGAAGGACGAAAAATGGGGCAGGAGGAAGGTCGCATGGAGCGGGATAAGGAGCTGGTGCAGCGGCTGCTGGCTAAAGGGCGCTCCCTGGACGAAATCTGCGATATTGTTGGGCTGGATATGCCAGAGGTTAGAAAATTGGTGGGGTCGGAAAGTTAGTAGACTAAACTGATATATATCAAAAATCAATAGATTAATGCAAGGACGCTTCATAATGAAGCGTCCTTTTGTTATGCTCATTTTTGCGGGGAGGGAATGTGCATGGGAGCAAAAGAAATAGATCTGGGGCTGAGCGGATATGACGCGCTGTTTTCCAGCCAGGGGGAGAGGGAGGAGAACTGGTTGCCTAAAATCTATGAAATACCGTTGTCAGAAATTGATGATTTCCCCGACCACCCATTTAAGGTCAAGCTGGACGAGGATATGGACCAGCTGGTGCAGAGCGTCAAGGAGCGCGGGATTATTA
>CANONE010000058.1 GCA_947567585.1 uncultured Clostridia bacterium
GCAGCTAGAGGGATACCAGCCGCAACGGAAAGCAGAGCCACGATATCATAAGCCATATCGGTTTCTGCTCTGAAATCCGTCCTTTCCTCCTTTCTCAAACAAGCCCTAAAAAGCAATGTTTCTACATAAGCTCCCCATTCAATACCCTCTGAGCCGCCTGCGCTTTGGCAACGCCGCGGTCCATTGCCAGCTTCTCTATATAGCGGTGGGCCTGGGGCTCATCCATGCCGCAGGATTCTATCAGGAACCATTTGGCCCGGTTCACTAGGCGTATCTCCGCCATCTTCTCCTCCAGAGAAAGGCTTTTTCTCTCCACTCCCCTTAGCTTTTCCCGTGCGCTGACCATCCACCGCAGGGCCTGTTCCATGCCGGACCTGGACAGGGGTTTTTGCAGGGTGAACACCCCATGGGGCGCCGCCGTCTGGTACACGCCGCCGTGAAGCTCCCCCTTGGCCATCAGCACCACCACTCTCTCCGGTGCCTGTGAGACGTCGATGGCAAACCTCACCCCCGCGCCGTCCGGAAGGGGGGAGTTTACCAGCACAAAGTCGAAGGCCCTCTCGTTGAGCGCCCGCCTGCCCTCGCTTATGCTTCCCGCAAACTGAGTATGGGAGACAAGGGAACTGGGCATAAAGCCTTCCAGCGCCCGTTTGAATTTATCGCCGCCGGATATTACCAGCATACTGTATACTCTTTCCTCCAAGCCCATGACCTTCCCCCCCTTTTTCAGTAAAACCGTCACCGCAGGCTGTTCCGGATACACACAGGCAGGTGTTCCCGTATAAAGGCGCTTTCTAAAGCGAGCTTCCTGGCCTCCCGCAATGTGCCGGGCAGACGGCCGTACCGGTCCAGATTTTCAGGCGGGGCCTTATATAAGTTCAAATCCGCCACCATGGGCAGCTCCAGCTGGTTGCGGATGCCGTAGAGCCCGGCGTAGATGATGAGCGCGAAGGCGAGATAGGGATTCGCCTCCGGGTCGGGAGAGCGAAGCTCCGCGCGCCTGTACTGCCCGGAACCAGAGGGGATGCGCACCAGTTGGGAACGATTCTCGCTGGACCAGGAGATATAACGCGGCGCTTTGAACTGCCCGAACCGGGCGTATGACGACTCTGCCGGATTCAGGAAGGCCGTCATTTCCCGCACCTTATCCAGCACGCCCGCTATCATATAGCAGATATCGTCCCCGCTTTGCTCCGAGCGCACGGACATATTTATGTGAAAGCCGTTTCCGGGCTGGCCCTCTAAGGGTTTGGGGGAAAAGTCGGCATAGAGCCCGTTGCGCCGCGCCACGGTCTTCACCACCGTGCGGAAGGTCATGGCGTTGTCCGCGGCGGTAAGGGGGTCGGAGTAGCGGAAGTCTATCTCGTTCTGTCCCGGCCCCTCCTTATGGTAGGAGCTCTCCGGGGTGACGCCCATCTGCTCTAAGGTCAGGCATATCTCCCTGCGTATATTCTCGCCCCTGTCGTCAGGGGCGATATCCATATACCCGGCTTTATCGTAGGGCTCCAGGGTGGGCTCTCCCTTATCGTCCAAGTTGAAAAGGTAAAATTCCTGCTCGGCCCCCAAATAAAAGCTGCGGCCCAGCTTTTCCCCTTCCGCGACAGCTCTTTGCAGCAGGCTTCTGGTATCGCCCGGGAAGTCCCTTCCGTCCGGCAGGCTCACCCGGCTGAACATGCGCACCACCTTGCCGTGCTCCGGCCGCCATGGCAGGACCATCAGGGTGGAGGGGTCCGGGTGCAGCAGCAGGTCTGAATATACCTCGTCCCCAAAGCCCTCCAGAGCCGAACCGTCGAAGGGTATGCCCCTCTCAAAGGCCCTTGGAAGCTCGCCGGGCAGTATGGAGATGTTCTTCTGCCGGCCGGACACATCGCAGAAGGCGAGCCTTATAAACTTCACATCGTCCTCCTGCACAAACTGCATGACCTCGTCCTCTGTATATTTCATGAGCCTTCTCCTTTCAGTTCATCACATACATCCGCTTATAGGGATTCTTGCTGTCGGGCGTAATAATGGTGAAAGGACCCTTTAGAACCTCGTCCATGTCATACCCAAAGGTCTCGCAGAAGTCCCCGATATGCTCCGAGACCGCCTCCAGGTCCCCCTGCCGCGCAGGTCCCGCGGTGACCTGGTCCGGGAGGACAATATCCTCCCAACCGCCGCGTATCAGCATTTTCCCGCCGTGCATACCGGTGCAGGGGAAGTTGCCCACCGGTCTGCCGCCGTTCAGCGCCAGAACGATAATGAGCCCCCCTGCTTGGTACTCCCCCAGAAAGCTTCCGGCCCTGCCGCCGATAACCATTACCGGGACCTTGTCCTCATAAGCTTTCATGTGTATGCCGGCCCTGTACCCGGCGTCGCCCTTTACAAGGATCCTTCCGCCCCGCATGGCGTAACCCGCAGCGTCTCCGATGCTGCCGTGGATAATGATCTCCCCGGCGTTCATGGTGTCGCCCACGGCGTCTTGGGCGTTTCCAAGAACCGTGATGCTTCCGCCGTTGAGATAAGCCCCCAGGGCATTCCCGGGCACGCCTTCTATTGTGAGCGCCCCATGACCCATGCCCGCGCCGATGAACCTCTGACCCCGGCAGCCGGTAAGCTTACAGCCGGGCGTGCCGCGAAGCCTCTCGTTTATCTCTCTATATCCCAGGCCCTCTATATTGATCGTGTCCATATTATTCCCCCGCGTGTTTCACACCTAAAATGTCCAGCTCCTTTTGGGTGAGCCCGATGCCCCGAAGCATCAGGCGGTTGCCCTTAAGCGCCTCAACAGAGTTTATCCCCATGCCGCCCATCAACTCTTTTATCTCGTGCCGCCAGGCGGTCATCAGGTTTACAAGCCTTTTGGCCGCCGTATCCGGGCCCAGCCGCTTTACCAGCTCCGGCTCCTGCGTGGCAATGCCCCAGGCGCAACGCCCGGTCTGGCAGGTGTGGCAGAGATGGCAGCCCATGGCGAGCATTGCGGCCGTGGCGACATAACAGACATCCGCCCCCAGTGCCACGGCCTTTACCACGTCGGCGGCCGAGCGGATGCTGCCGCCGGCTATCAGGCTGACCCGGCCGCGTATGCCCTCGTCCCGAAGCCGCTGGTCCACCGCCGCCAAAGCCAGCTCAATGGGTATGCCCACGTTGTCCCTTATGCGCGTAGGGGCGGCTCCCGTGCCGCCCCGAAAGCCGTCGATGGCTATGATATCCGCGCCGCTTCGGGCTATGCCGCTGGCGATAGCGGCAATATTGTGTACAGCCGCCACCTTCACGATCACCGGCTTTTTATATTCCGTGACCTCCTTCAGGGAGAACACCAGCTGCCGCAGGTCCTCGATGGAGTAGATGTCGTGGTGAGGGGCGGGAGAAATGGCGTCAGAGCCCTCGGGGATCATCCGGGTGCGGGACACGTCGCCCACGATCTTCGCCCCGGGCAGGTGCCCGCCAATGCCGGGCTTTGCCCCCTGGCCCATCTTGATCTCAATGGCCGCGCCGGCGTTAAGGTACCTTTCGTGTACCCCGAACCGTCCGGAGGCCACCTGCACAACGGTGTTCCCGCCGTACCGGTAAAGCTCCTCGTGCAGGCCGCCTTCGCCGGTGTTGTACAGTATGCCCAGCTCCTCCGAGGCTCTGGCCAGGGCCTCGTGGGCGTTATAGCTGATGGAGCCGTAGCTCATGGCCGAGAACATCACGGGCATGGAGAGCTCCACCATGGGCGGCAGCGCGGTATCAAGAGCGCCGTCCGGTTTCCGCACAACCCTCTCCGGCCGCTGACCCAGGAAGACCCTGGTCTCCATGGGCTCTCTCAGGGGGTCTATGGGCGGGTTGGTCACCTGGGAAGCGTTCAATAGCAGCTTATCCCAGTAGACAGGCATATCCTTGGGGCTCCCCATGGAGGAGAGCAGCACGCCGCCTGTCCCGGCCTGCCTGTATATCTCGTGTACTGTGGGCTCCTGCCAGTTCATATTGCCAATGGGCGCGCAGCCCGATCTCACGATCTTCAGCGCCCTCGTGGGGCAGAAGCTGACGCAGCGCTGGCAGTTGACGCACTTGGAGCCGTCCGCTGTAAGCCCCCCGCTCTTTTTGTCTATGTCGTGTACCCCGTGGGAGCACTGCTTTACGCAAGCCTTGCAGCCGATGCACCTTGCGGGGTCCCTCAATACCTCATATTCCGGGTAGATAAAGTCGATGCCCATCAGTACGCGCCCTCCTTCACTCGAACGATCACCGGCTCGCCGCCCGCCGGGGCCCAGATATTTTCCGCGTCAGGCTCCATGGCGCGGATGGCGGCCTCCTCGCTGGCAATAAACACCCTGTCCCCCTTTTCCCCCGCCACCATAGAGCGCAGCTTCAGCCGGTCGTTGAGGGCCATGAGCCCGCCGGTGAAGCCCAGCACAATGGAGAAGGGGCCGGTGACCAGGAGGCTTGGGAACATCCTTCTGAGAAAGACTTGCTTCTCCTTGTCCGCCCTGTCCGTTTTGCGGTCTATGGTGCTCCAGAATGGCGCGGCTATTACGGAAGCGGCCTCTTCCAGGGTGAGACCCTGGACTCGGAGCAGGTAGTCCATCATATATGTAATGACCTCGGTGTCGGTCTGCAAGGTACACTTATAGCCAAACATCTCCATATATCTCCGGTTCGCGTCGTAGGACGAGATCTCCCCGTTATGCACCACCGACCAGTCCAGCAAAGTGAAGGGATGGGCCCCGCCCCACCAGCCGGGGGTGTTGGTGGGGTACCTCCCGTGGGCGGTCCAGGCGTAGCCGGAGTACTCCTCCAGACGGTAGAACTCTCCCACGTCCTCGGGGTACCCCACGGCCTTGAAGGCCCCCATGTTTTTCCCCGAGGAAAAGACAAAGGCCCCATCCATTTGGGCGTTTATCCGCATCACCGTTCGGGCCACGAACTCCTTTTCGTCCAGCTGCAGGCTCTTGAGCACAGAGGGGAGCGGCGACACGAAGTACCGCCAGATTATGGGCTCGCCGGTTATGGCGGGTATCTTCCGGGTCGGTATCAGCTCCGACCGTACCAGCTCAAAGCTCTCCTTTAAGAAGACCTCGCAGGACTTTCTGGCGTCCCGGCAGTCGAAGAACATATGCAGAGCGTAGAAGTCCCGGTACTCCGGGTATATCCCGTAGCCCGCGAAGCCCCCGCCCAGGCCGTTGGACCGCTCGTGCATGGGGCGCATGGCCTCTGAAACTATGCTTCCGGGCATACCGCGCCCCTCTCTTGATATGACCGCCGCTATGGCGCACCCTGACGGTATGCGCACCTGACCTTCTGTTTTCATAGCTTTCTCGTTCCTTCCAAAATAATTGGCGCTCATTTTAGGGCAGAGTAGTCCTGTCCTGAAATGAACGCCATTGCTCATCTGCAATTATTATATGCCCGTCGCTGCAAAATGTCAAGAACATTTTTGGAAATCCTGGCATACCTCATTACAAAATGAAGTTTCCAAAAAAGAAATTGCAAAATGGGGTTGACAAATGGGTGGGGCCAGCGTATAATAGGTCACGGTAAAGGCAAGGGCGTCTTTCCGAAAGTGCTCAGCACTGCTCGGAGACGGCCTGCCTTATTTTTATTTAAGAGGATGTGTGCATTATGTCAGTACAGGAATATTTCGGCAGCATGGTGTTCGACGACCGGGTCATGAAGGCGAACCTGCCCGCAAACATATATAAGTCCCTGCACAGGACCATCGAACGGGGCGCAAGGCTGGACCCCGGCGTGGCCGACGCGGTGGCCTCGGCCATGAAGGACTGGGCGGTATCAAAGGGGGCTACCCACTATACACACTGGTTCCAGCCCCTTACAGGCGTCACCGCCGAGAAGCATGACAGCTTTATATCTCCCTCGCCCGACGGCGGCGTGATCATGGAGTTCTCCGGCAAGGAGCTGATCAAAGGCGAGCCGGACGCCTCCTCCTTCCCTTCGGGCGGGCTGAGAGCTACATTTGAAGCCAGGGGCTACACCGCCTGGGACCCCACCTCTTACGCCTTTATTAAGGGTAAGACCCTGTGCATACCCACGGCCTTCTGCTCCTACGGCGGGGAGGCCCTGGATAAGAAGACCCCATTGCTCCGCTCTATGGAGGCGCTGAACCGGCAGGCCATGAGGATACTTAAGCTCTTTGGGAACACCGACGTAAAATGCGTGCGCACCTGTGTGGGCCCGGAGCAGGAGTATTTCCTCATAACCCAGGAGATGTACGACAAGCGCCCGGACTTGCGCTTTACGGGCCGCACCCTCTTCGGCAAGCGGCCCCCCAAGGGCCAGGAGATGGACGACCACTATTTCGGCGTGATAAAGCCCCGGGTGGCGGCCTATATGGAGGAGCTGAACGAAGAGCTCTGGAAGCTGGGGATCCTTGCCAAGACCGAGCACAACGAGGTGGCCCCCGCCCAGCACGAGCTGGCCCCCATCTACTCCACCACCAACGTGGCCACGGATCACAACCAGCTGACCATGGAGATCATGCAGAAGGTGGCCGCAAAGCACGGCCTGGTCTGCTTACTTCACGAGAAGCCCTTTGACGGGGTGAACGGCAGCGGCAAGCACAATAACTGGTCCATCTCCACCGATACCGGCGTGAATCTGCTCTCCCCGGGTGAGACCCCCTATGAGAACGCCCAGTTCCTGCTGTTTTTGTGCGCGGTGATAAAGGCCGTGGACGACTACCAGGATCTGCTGCGCATCACCGTGGCTACAGCCGGGAATGACCATAGGCTGGGGGCCAACGAGGCCCCGCCCGCTGTGGTGAGCATGTTCCTGGGCGACGAGCTGGGCGGCGTATTAGAGGCCATTGAGACCGGAGCTCCCTATATGGGAACGGAGAAGACCCAGATGAAGCTTGGGGTAGACGTGCTCCCCAAGTTCAACCGGGACGCCACGGACCGCAACCGCACCTCGCCCTTCGCCTTTACCGGCAATAAATTCGAATTTAGGATGCTGGGCTCGGCGAACAGCATCGCCTGCTGCAATATTATGCTCAACTCCGCAGTCGCAGAAAGCCTTCGCATCTACGCCGACCGCTTGGAAGGCGCCGAGGACTTCGAGACCGCCCTGCACGAGATGATACGCAAGACTATCAAAGACCATAAGAACATCATCTTCAACGGCAACGGCTATGACGATGCGTGGATCAAGGAAGCAACCGAAAAGCGGGGGCTTCTCAACTACCGCACCACCGCCGACTGTATGCCCCATCTGCTGGACGATAAAAATGTGGATATGCTCACCGCCCACGGGGTCTACAGCCGGGCAGAGCTGGAGTCCCGCTGCGAGATCATGCTGGAGAACTATGTGAAGACCGTGGCCATTGAGGCCAACACCATGGTGAGCATGGCCCGGCGGCAGATAGCCCCGGCGGTGGAGAGCTATACCATGAAGCTGATGGATGCCATTGCCAGGAAAAGGGCCCTGGACATCGGTCTTGACAGTGGATATGAGACCGGGCTTGTAAAGGAGCTCTCCTCTCTTACCGGGGAGATTGCCCGCCGCACAGACCGTTTGGACGGCGCTGTAAGCGCCCTGTCCGGCACGGTGGAGGAGCAGGGCTACGCGGTCCGGGACGTGGTGCTGGGGCGCATGGAGGAGCTGCGGGAGGTCTGCGACCGGGCGGAAACCATTACGGCGAAGGAGTTCTGGCCGTACCCCAGCTATGGCGACATCCTTTTCAGCGTAAAGTAAAAAACTTACAGGCTGCGGGGCAGCATCCCACAGCCTTGAGAGACGGCGTAAGCCGCCAATACATACACAAAGGAGAGTGGATACTATGGGAACGGAGCAGATCGTATCCCTGGTGACAGAGACAGTCAGCACGCAGGTATTCGGAGTATGGTTCCTTATAGGCGCGGCCCTGGTCTTCTTCATGCAGGCGGGTTTCGCCATGGTGGAGACCGGATTTACAAGGGCTAAAAACGCCGGCAACATCATCATGAAGAACCTGATGGATTTCTGCATCGGCACGGTGGTGTTCGTACTTTTGGGCTTCAGCCTGATGATGGCCGAGGACTATGCGATGGGCTTCATCGGCATACCGAACCTGAACATATTCTCCGACTTCACCGGCTTTATCGAGACGAACGCCTCCAGCTTTGTGTTCAACTTGGTGTTCTGCGCCACGGCGGCTACGATTGTCTCGGGGTCCATGGCGGAGCGGACAAAGTTTGTGTCCTACTGCATCTATTCCGGGGTCATCTCCCTGTTTGTCTACCCCATAGAGGCCGGATGGGTCTGGAACAGCCAGGGCTGGCTTGTGCAGCTGGGCTTCCACGACTTCGCGGGCTCCGCGGCCATCCACTCCGTGGGCGGGGTGACGGCTCTTATCGGAGCAATCATGGTGGGCCCGAGGCTTGGCAAGTACATCAAGAGCAGAGACGGTAAGGTGAAAAAGGTGAACGCCATCCCCGGCCACTCCATCACCCTGGGGGCTCTCGGCTGCTTCATACTGTGGTTCGGCTGGTACGGCTTTAACGGCGCGGCGGCGTGGGATAACACTTCTCTGGCCTCTATCTTCCTGACTACGACTATAGCCCCGGCCGTGGCAACGGTCACCACTATGCTGTACACCTGGATAAAGAACGGCAAGCCCGACGTTTCCATGTGCCTGAACGCTTCACTTGCGGGCCTTGTGGGCATCACCGCCGGCTGCGACGCTCTGGACGCCCTGGGCTCGGTGATAGTGGGCGTCGTCTCCGGCATACTGGTGGTAGTGGTGGTGGAGTTCCTGGATCTGAAACTGCACATCGACGACCCGGTGGGCGCCGTGGGCGTACACCTGGCAAACGGCGTTTGGGGCACCATAGCCGTGGGGCTTCTCTCCAATCCTGGCGCTCCGGCGGGTCTTCGGGGGCTGCTTTACACCGGCGACCCCAGGCTTCTGGGTGTGCAGGTCCTGGGCATCGCAGCCATACTGGTCTGGACTTCTGTACTCATGACTATCACCTTTATGATCATAAAAAATACCGTTGGCCTGCGGGTGGAGCCCGAGGAGGAAATAAAGGGGCTTGACAGCACCGAGCACGGCCTGCCCAGCGCCTACGCGGACTTTGCCCCGGCAGTGGAGAGCCTGGACTATGGCTATGGCGATGCTATCGCCGTCGCCGGCAGTACTCCGGCGGCGGAAGCCATACCGGTAAGGAAGGAGCCTGCTCTGGTTCCCGAGGGCGTACCCAAGCTCACCAAGATAGAGATCATCTGCCGCGAGAGCCGCTTCGAGTCCCTTAAGTCCGCCATGATGGCCCTGGGGATAACCGGCATGACCGTCTCCCATGTGCTGGGCTGCGGCGTACAGAAGGGCAGGCCCGAGTATTATAGAGGCGTGCCAGTGGAGGCGAACCTCCTGCCCAAAATACAGGTGGATATAGTCGTCAGCAAGGTGCCGGTCTCCTCGGTGGTAGATACCGCCAAGAGCGTGCTCTATACCGGCCATATCGGCGATGGGAAAATATTCGTATATGACGTTGAGGACGTAGTAAAGGTGCGCACCGGCGAGACCGGGTATGACGCGCTACAAGACGTGGAATAAGATACCATGCGGGAAACGGGGCCTTTTGCGGCCCCGCCCTCCCGCTTTACGGAGGGATTTTTATGTGCTCAATTATAACCTGCTGCGGCCCCTGCGCCAGCCCCGAGAGCGTCAGGGAGTGCTTTGACCGCAGCCTGTCCCGGGGCCCGGACGACACACGCTTGATAGATACCGGCAGCGGCCTTATGGGCTTTCACCGCCTTGCCATAATGGGGCTTAGTCCCGAGGGCATGCAGCCCTTTGAGCTGGACGGCAGCTATGTGGTCTGCAACGGGGAGATATACGGTTTTGAGAAATTCAAGGAGCGGCTGTCAGAAAAATACGCCTTTCACAGCGGCTCCGACTGCGAGGTGCTGCTGCCGCTGTATAAGGAGTATGGCACGGATATGTTTAAGCTGCTGGACGCGGAGTTCGCCTGCGTCATATACGACGGCTCCACCGGAGAGTACATAGCCGCCCGGGACCCCATCGGCATCCGGCCCCTATACTATGGCGCCGGGGCCAGCGGCGCCATGCTCTTTGCCAGCGAGCCAAAGGATCTGGTGGGGCTGTGTGGGGAGATACGGCCCTTCCCGCCGGGACACTACTATAAAAACGGCAAGTTTGTCTGCTATCGGGACATTTCCGCCGCCCCCCAAACCTGTTATGACCAGATAGATACCGTGTGCAGGAATATTCATGACAAGCTGATATCCGGAGTGAAGAAGCGGCTGGTCTCCGACGCCAAGGTGGGCTTTCTTCTTTCCGGGGGCCTGGACTCGTCTTTGGTCTGCGCCATAGCCCAGCGCTATAGCGGGGCCCCCATACGCACCTTTGCCATTGGCATGAGCGGGGACGCCATTGATTTGAAATACGCCCGGCAGGCAGCGGATTATATTGGCAGCGTCCATACCGAGGTCATTATCACTAAGGAGGACGTTCTGAACGCTCTGGAGACTGTCGTAGCGATTCTCGGTACATTTGACATCACTACTGTCAGGGCCAGCATAGGCATGTACCTTGTCTGCAAATACATACATGAACGCACAGATATCCGGGTGCTGCTCACCGGCGAGATTTCCGACGAGCTCTTCGGCTATAAGTACACGGACTTTGCCCCCAGCGCCCAAGCCTTTCAAGCCGAGTCCCAAAAGCGTGTGCGGGAGCTGCATATGTACGATGTGCTCCGGGCCGACCGCTGTATATCCGTGAACTCGCTGGAAGCTAGGGTGCCCTTTGGCGACCTGGATTTTGTGGAGTATGTCATGTCCGTCGACCCGGAAAAAAAGCTGAACAGGTACCATAAGGGCAAGTACCTTCTGCGCAAGTCCTTTGAGGGGGACGGCCTGCTGCCGGAAGATATACTCTGGCGGGAGAAGGCCGCCTTCTCCGACGCGGTGGGCCACTCCATGGTGGACTATTTGAAAGAGTACGCGGACGGCCTTTACACACAAGCCGAACTTGAGAACGGGAGCCAGGCCTATGCCCACGCCCGGCCCTTTACGAAGGAGTCGCTTTTGTACCGGGAGCTCTTTGAAAAATACTACCCAGGCCAGGGGCGGCTTATTGACGGCTTCTGGATGCCCAACCCGGATTGGGAAGGCTGCAGGGTAGACGATCCCTCGGCCCGGGTGCTGCCAAACTATGGGGCCAGCGGAGAATAGAGGAGGAGCACGCTATGAGCATACATGAAGAATGCGGGGTTTTCGGGGTCTCGCTGCCGGAACCGTCGGATGTGTCCGCTCTATGCTACTACGGGCTTTTCGCATTACAGCACAGAGGACAGGAAAGCTGCGGGATCGTGGTAAACGACGACGGCCTGTTCTTCTCACATAAGGACGCGGGGCTTTTGGGGGAGGTATTTACCCCGGCGGCTCTCGGCCGTATGCCCAGGGGGAGCATGGCTGTTGGCCATGTCCGCTACGGCACCACCGGCGGCAGCGGCCGCAGGAACTGCCAGCCCATAGAGGTGAACCACCAGAAGGGGAAAATGGCCCTGGCCCACAATGGCAACCTCAGCAATGCCCCCGGGCTTCGGAACAGGCTGGAGCTCGCGGGAGCCATCTTCCACACCACCAGCGACACGGAGATCATCGCCTATATCGTCACCCAGAAGCGCCTGAAGGCCCCGTCCATAGAAGCGGCTCTCTCCGCTGCCATGGAGGAGCTAGACGGGGCCTACTCCCTAGTGCTCATGTCCGCCCAAAAGCTCATAGCCGCCAGGGACCCCTATGGCTTTCGGCCCCTGTGCTATGGAAGGCTGCCTGGCGGCGGGTACGCGGCGGCCTCGGAGAGCTGCGCTCTTTCGGCAATAGGCGCTGAGTTCGTGCGGGATTTGGAGCCGGGAGAGATACTCGTATTCGGCCCAGAGGGCGTAGCCTCCCACAGGGAGCACTGCGGTCTGAACCCCCAAAGGCTCTGCGTCTTCGAGTATATCTACTTCGCCCGGCCGGACTCGGTGCTGGACGGAATGCCCGTACACCTAGCAAGGCAGCGGGCCGGGGAGCTCCTGGCAAAGCGCCATCCTGTTGACGCCGACCTAGCAATAGGCGTGCCGGATTCCGGATTGGACGCGGCTCTGGGCTTCAGCCGGGCCTCCGGCATTCCATACGGCATTGGACTGATAAAGAACAAGTATATAGGCCGCACCTTTATCTCTCCGGGAGAGATCCAGCGCCTGGACCAAGTGCGCATAAAGCTCAGCCCTATAGAGGCCGCCGTGCGGGGGAAGCGGCTGGTGCTGGTGGACGACTCCATCGTCCGGGGCACCACCAGCGGGCGCATAGTCCGGCTGCTGCGGGAGGCCGGCGCCAGGGAAATACACCTGAGAGTGTCCGCGCCGCCCTTCCTGCACCCATGCTACTACGGCACGGACATTGACTCCCGAGACCACCTGATCGCCTGTAAACATACGGTTGAGGAGACGGCCGCCATTATTGGAGCGGACTCTCTGGGGTATCTGCCGGCGGAGGACCTATCGGAGCTTGCGGGCGGCTGCGGCATATGCTCCGCCTGCTTTGACGGACGCTATCCCACGCCCGTGCCAAAGGATACCCGTAAGGACAGATTTGAGCAAAAGCTGGGAAACAGATAGAAGCGAACCGCCCATTGAAGCCCGAACCCCTGGAGTTCGGAGCGCAATGGGTGATTTCTTTTTGTCCCGGTTTATATGGAGTTCCAGATAGGCTGAGGAGGATGTTGAGGATCAGCTTATAGGTATTGAGGTTGTTGCGGATTTTGGTTGTGTTCTCCCGCATACAGTCAAGCACAAAGCGGATATG
>CANONE010000059.1 GCA_947567585.1 uncultured Clostridia bacterium
GAATACCAGCAGAAGAGAACAGATGGGCCTAACTTTTTTCATTTCGATCACCTCTGGGGAAATTTTATTGGTATGCGTCCGTCACGCGCTTTTGCAGTCGGAAAACCACTAGCAGCACCATACTGACCGCCAGAAACAGGATATACGCGGCGCTGCAAAGCTGGGGAAGATTGAGGGCCTGAAATTGATTGTTCATGTAGTGCTGGAGCGTATAGACGCCGGTGCTGGGATACGGACCGTAGAGCATGTATATCTCTTTGAACACCTTGAAAGAGTTCACAACAGACATAAGCAGGACCACAAAGGTGGTGGGGGAGAGGTAAACCCAGGTGACGCTCAGAAACTGCCGCCAGGCCCCGGCCCCTTCCAGAGCCATCTGCTCATAATATGTTTTGGGAATCCAGACCAGCCCTGACCAGAACAGTACGATATTGTAGCTGACATTTTTCCACAGGAACACCACAACGAGCACCGCCATAGTCCAGCTGCTTTGAAAGACAAGCTCACTCCCAAAGCCGGCCTGCAAAAGCAGCTTTCTCAGCAGCCCGTTCTGGTCAAAGAGGACCTTCCAGAAGTAGACGATGCTGCCGGAAGGGACCACCAGCGGTACCAGCAGAGCCAGCACAGCCGGTACCCTGCCACGTTTCATCTTTTGCAGACAGAGCGACAGAAACAGCGCCAGCGCCATCCCCAGCGGCACGCACAGGCCGGTAAACAGCAGAGTGTTTCTAGCGGCCTGTACAAAGAGCGGGTTTGTAAGCGCGGCAGCAAAATTCTTCAGCCCAGCAAAGCGCCTTGCGCCCAGGTTGTCAACCAGCGCGTAATACAGAGAAAATAGGAAGGGGATCACATAGAACAACAATACCCCCAGCAGGCTGGGAAGCAGGAACAGCCAGTAGATGTGGATGCGTTTTTTCAATATACTCACAGCCTTGTGTGGATAAATTATTATTAAATTTATTATAGCAAAGGGGTGGGGGACTGTCAATAGCGGATAGGGAGCGGCACGTATGGTACATGGACGGGAAAGGGGAGCGCCAGCGCGAATCCTTCCCCGGCGCGCTGGGCGGTAAGAAAATTCCCTTTCCGCAAGTTCGCCGGATACCGGGCCGCAGAACAGCGGCCCGCCCTCTTGAGCGTACCGCGCTAGGCGGGCCTCCCCTGCACAAACCGTGTTCTGGAGAATCCGCTCTTTTCCCCAGGATACCGCGTGCAAAACTCTTCAAATTCTTGTTCGGAAAAATAGGCCGCCGCATAGAAGTCAATAGGATTCTTTGCGTCGCCTTCCCAATAAGCCCGCACACGGTACCCAGAGTCCCGCAGCTTGGCTTCAAGGCCCTGCACCATCGTGGTTTTCCCCACCCTTCCGATAATAACAACCTTCGCCATGCTGTGATTTGCCACCTTTGGTTCTGCCTATTCTGGCAGGTCGTAAAACCTCTGCCAAGAAAGACATCACCCGCCTGCGGAGAATCACAGACGGGTTAAAATTTTGACCAGAGCAAACCTGTGGAACAGAGAAAGCCCAAGCTCATAGACCATATCAAGATTTATAAAGGCGGCGGCATCCGCGTAAGGATTAAGCACGATGCGTTCCGCCGCATAGCTGAATACGTCCGGCTCAATCCCCCAGCGGCTGTAGACTGCCCCCAAATAGGCGAATGTACGCGGTCAAGGGGCGTTAGGCCCCTTGCGGGGTTTGGGGCGGCGCCCCAAGGTCTTGCCCTTCCTCCGGAAAACGCACCTGTACGCCGTTAAAAGCCACCTCGCCGTCCACCTGGACCAAAATATATTTGCGGCCGTTGATGACGCGGGTTTCAATGAGATCGCCGCAGTCCGGGTCCGCTTTAATTGTGACGCTGGGCGTGGTAACCACGCATTCCTTGGCGTTTACCAGGTTCTGGGGATTTACCGCTCCGCCGCCAAACGCCTCGTCATATTTTTCCTCAAAGACGGCGGCCTTTTCTTCCGCGACTCCGCAGGCTTCCAAAACCCGGCGCATGGTGCTCTTGGAAAGGGACAAGGGCTCCGGGTTTTTGCTGGCCTTGTGGTCCTGCACCATTTCCGCTATCCGCCCGTGCATTTCCTGCACCACTTCATAGCAGCACTCGTCCTCTAGGGCCAAGGTCAAGATCTCCCGGAAGGTTTCCTGCTGCTGGTCCGCGGGCATAAAAGGCTCTGTGCGGAAAAAGCCTTCCACGAATTCCGGGTGGTTTTCTGCGGTCTTCTTTGTATAATAGAGGGCGCTGTAAATGTTGGCCCGGCGGTCGTCAAAAGCGGGGAACAGAAAGCCCAGCTCCGGGGGGGAGATCAGCCAGTCCACATTGCGGTTGCAAATGACGCTGTCGGGAAGATCATAGCGAAGAGCGGGCTTGGTTTCTTTCATGGGGCAAATGCCGCAGACTATGTACGGGTATACCTCGCTGGAGCCGTCCGGATTGGGCGCGCCGTCTTTCAGCCGGTATGGCACGTCGTAAGATTCATAAGCCAGCAGAATCAGGTAGGGCCCCTCCATTGTCAGGCTTTCCATTACCCGCTGATAAAAGGTTTCCACAATGCCCTGGTCGTGCAGGGCAGAGTCCCGCAAGGCCATAAGCAGCCGGTGCTCGTCGCTGTCTACCACCTGCTGGGTTTCAAAGACAATATCGTTTAGCTGCTTGCCCAAGGAACCGGAAAGCACCTTTTTGAGAATGGAAAGGATATTTTCCACGTCCTCCTGGGGCGCGGAAGCCAGGGATTGGCCGAAGTGAGAAATAATCTCTCCCTGGGCGTTTACGTAGCAGCCGTGAACCTGGTTAATATTGCTTCGCTCCGGCTGAAAGCGCCGGCGGATCTCCGCAACTTCCTTTTCGTTCAAAATAAATTCCTCCCTAGATGTATTCATGGTTAGGTCCTGCTTGATGGATAAAAGCACAGTTTTTTCCAGCAATAGCCAGACGTCTTCGCGTTGGGAACCGCCTGCCTCGCTTAAAAAACCAACATTTCCACTATTTTCAAACAGGCGCCAAAAGACAATTGTGCGAATATTTTACTCCATATGGAGATAAAAAGCAAGCTTAAATCGAACAAAAGAACTGTTAGTTTAATGCCAGGCGCCGTGCCCCGCTATCCTGCGCCGTTCATCCGGCGGCGCTGCTGCTGAACCCGCACATCCGTCCCGAGAAATTCCAGCTTGCCGTAATACCCCGCGATTCGGGAGGCAAGACGCTCGCTGTAGCGGTTTTCCAGCTCCTTCATAGAGAGGTTAGTGCTGATAATAGTAGGCCGGTCCGCCAGCATACGGGCGTTGACAGCGTCATAGAGCATGGCGTTTACATAGCTGGAAGGGAACTCAGCGCCCAAGTCGTCCAGAATCAACAGGTCGCAGTCCGTCAGCCGGACGGCCGCGGTCAGGTCTTCCCGCTGGAAGCGTTCCTTTTCCAGGGTCACGGCAAAGCTTTGGGCCGAACCGTATACCACCCCGTAGCCCTTGGCGATGACCTCGTTGGCAATGGCCAGGGACAGATGGGTTTTGCCAAGGCCCGTGCCGCCTTTGAACAACAGGCTGGGGGAGTCTGGCCGGAAGCGCTGGGCAAAATTTCTACAGGCCCGCAGGACTCCCTCCATCTGGCGCTGGGCCTGGCTGCCGGGAGAGTAGTAGTCCAGAGAGAAGTTTTCAAACCGGCATTTATCCAGAGGCAGGTCCGAGCTTAACTGCTGGTAGGCTGCGGCGCGCCGCAGCTGCTTCAGGCAGCGGCACATGCGGCCGTCCACAAAGCCGGTATCGTTGCAGGCGGGGCAGGTGTAGCGGGGGGTGACGTCTGCCAGAACGAGTCCGGCGCCGGCCAGAAGCTCTTCATATTCCCGGTTTAGAGCAAGGCCCTTGTCCCGGAGCTTCTCCAGCTCCGCCCGGACGTCGCCGCCGCTGACCACCGCCCGGGCCGCTCCGGCGGCGTTGGCGGCCATCTGGGACTTTACCTCCCGCGCCCGGGGGCATGCCTGGTAGAATTTTTCCAGGTTTTCGCTGGCGGTACATTCCGCTTGGCGGCGGCGGCGTTCCAGCTGGGCTCTGGCTGCGTCGGATACTCTCTTGTCGTAACCCATGGGGGCTCCTTTCTGGCCAATACGCCGCCGCTTTCGCGAAAAAAGGCGCCGTTAGCCTGGGGGTGAAGCGGGCGAATGGAGAACCTGTATCAATAGGAGTTTGCATCCATCTTTTCGGCAAATTTAGCCGCTGGCTGCGTTGCAAAACCTTGAAAATCACGAGACTTCCTTCACTTTTGCGCCTTGCCGCCGACAAAATTTGCCCGAAAATCTGGGCACAAACCCTATCGGTACAGGTTCTAAAATGTATGCTGAAAGAAAGACTCTGTTATTTTAATTCGTCGGGGAGGTCAAAGGCGCTCATCTGTTCCAGCTCGTTGATGTCGTAGCTTTTATTTTGTGACGGCTGCTCCTGGGCTTGGGCTTTGGCGGCCTCCAGATCCTGGGCGCTCCGGTAGCCTTTGCCATGCCAGCCGGCCAGGACCTTGTTCATGTAGCTGGCGCTGAACTTTCCTGTATGATCCACGCAGGCTTCATAGGCGGCGCTCAGCATGTCTTCGTTAAAGCTCCACTCGTAAACCCAGCGGCAGGCGGCGGCCTCCTCCTTTTTGCTGGGAGCGCGCTTGGGCAGTCCGGCCGCGGCGGAGACTTTTCCCCAGGCCAGACGGCTGCGGCTAAGCTCCTGAAGCTTTTGCTCCGCCGCCTCTAAGGTAAAGATGCCGCTCTGGGCCCAATCCCGGGCTACGGAATCAATATAGCTGGTGCCTGTCCGGCCCACCTCTTGGGCATAATGGATGAGCATAGCCGTTACCTCTACCGGCAGGCCGTAGTCGTCTGTAACGGTAAGTAGCAAGGCGCTCATGGCGGGGGAGAGGGTCTTGCCCAAAGTCGCCTCCGCCTCCTGCATCAGGTTTCGGATTTCCTCCGACTCCGCCAGCCGCGCGCTGAGATGCTGGCTGTCCGGCCGGAGCAGACGCTTTTTAGGCGGAAGCGCCCGGGTTTCTTCCGCCGCGGCAGGGGGTTCTTCCGGCGTTACAGAAGAACCTGGGGGAGGAGTGGGGCTTGCCGGCGGGGAAGCTGATAAGGCGGACGCTGTTTCCGGCTGGGGGATAGGCTGCAGTGTTCCCTGGAAGGAGGCCAATAGGCCCTGATCCTGCCAATAGTCCAGACAGTCCAGGGCAGAGTCTACCGTCATTCCCAGGGCTTCGGAGAGCTCCTCCGGAGTGAAGCGGCTCTGGGGCCGCCGGAGAATCCACAAAATTGCCTGGAGCTGCTCTTTTCCCGCCAACTTAATATGCCGGTCCACCAAAGCGCAGGGCACGGCGAATACCTGATTCCATAGGCCCAGATCCAACGAGTATTCCATCTAACCCTTCTCCTCAATTCCCGCTCTACTGAAATATCCTGTAGATATTTTGCATAAATCTGCTTGGAGCTTTCTGGACCTTTCGCAAAGCGGAAGGCGGCCGTTTCACGGGCCAGGAAAGCTCCGGATGTACGCTTTGCGTACATTATAACATGAATGCCTGCCTCTTGCAACATTGGAAATCCCAGGGGAGGAAGGGAGGGCGGCTGGCGGGGCCTTTTTCTATGAAATATTTTTTTGATTCATGCCCCCGGCCTTGCAAAATCTTTTCCTATGGTTTATCATAGGAACGTCAGAAAAAGAGAAGGGATTGGGTGATCTGTATGATAATACTTTTGATTGTCATTCTCCTGCTGGCCGCGCTTTGGCTCTGGCTGATTGCTCCGCCGCTGTGGAAGAGGCCGGACTTTGCGGCGTTTAAGCGGTTTGACTATGCCCATCGGGGCCTGCATAACTTGGAAAACGGCGTGCCGGAAAACTCTATGAAGGGTTTCGCGCTGGCGGAATTAGCGGGCTATGGGATGGAATTTGATTTACAGCTGACCAAGGACAAGCAGGTGGTGGTCCATCACGACCACAGTATCCTGCGCAGCTGCGGCGAAGACCGGAAAATCTCTGAGATGACCTACGCGCAGCTAAAAAATTACCGGCTTTTTGGAACCGAGGAGCCTATTCCGCTGTTTCGGGACGTATTGTCCGCGCTGGAGGGCAAAACGCCCCTGATTATTGAGCTGAAGGGTTACAACGATCCGGCGGAGCTGTGTACTCTGGTAATGAAGGAGCTGGCGGGCTATAAGGGCCTCTACTGTGTGGAGTCCTTTGATCCCCGAATTGTGCGCTGGTTTAGAAAGAACCGCCCGGAAATTGTGCGGGGGCAGCTGATGTGCCATTACAAGAAGGGCGACGGCGGCTTGTCCGGCTGGCAGGCTTTTTTCGCCCGGAACCTTTTTACCAACTGGTACGCCCGCCCGCACTTTGAGGCGTACGACCTGCACGCCAGGGACATCCCCTCTCTCTGGGCGGCCCGGTCCCTGCTGGGGATTCAGGAGGTCAGCTGGACCATTCGGAATCTGGAGGAATACAACAGGGCCCGGCAGCTGGGCAATCTGTGCATCTTTGAGCATATTCTGCCCGCCGGGGTGGAGGGGGAGAAGCGCCGTAGCTATCAGGAGCTGCTGGAGTCTGCCGCCCCATGCGCCATAACCCGGCAGACGGCGGGGGAAAAGCGCTGAATCCGATAGAGGAAGCATGGCGGAAAGCCGCCGTGGTTTCCCGCCCTTTAAATTATCTTGCAAATTCCACTGGTATGTTGTATGATAATAAGAATGGAACCGACAGAGGAAAGAGGGAAGGATATGAGCAAGGTCAGAACCCGGTTTGCCCCCAGCCCCACGGGGTTTATGCATGTGGGGAATCTAAGGACGGCGCTGTACGCCTATCTTACCGCTAAAAGCCAGGGCGGGGACTTTATCTTGAGAATTGAGGATACGGACCAGGAGCGCCTGGTGGAAGGCGCGGTAGACGTTATCTACCACACCCTGAAAAAGGTGGGCCTCCGGCACGACGAGGGGCCGGATATCGGCGGCCCCCATGGGCCCTATGTCCAAAGCCAGCGGCTGGATATATACCGGCCCTATGCCCAGCAATTGGTGGAGGAGGGGAAAGCGTACTACTGCTTTTGCACCAAGGAGCGCTTGGAAAGCTTGAAAGCAGAGGACGCTTTTGGCGGCTATGACCGCCGCTGCCGGAACCTGCCCCAGGAAGAGGTCCAGCGGCTGCTGGAGGCCGGGACGCCCTATGTGATCCGCCAGAAAGCGCCGCTTACGGGAGCCACCAGCTTTCAGGATGCGGTGTTTGGGGAGATCAGCATTGAGAATAAAGAGATCGAGGACCAGGTGCTGCTGAAAGCCGACGGCTACCCCACCTACAATTTTGCAAACGTCGTCGACGACCACTTAATGGGCGTTACCCATGTGGCCCGGGGCTGCGAGTTCCTCACCTCCACCCCCAAGTACCAGCTGCTCTACCAGGCGTTTGGCTGGGAGCCGCCCACCTACATTCATCTGCCCCTGATTATGGGCCGCAATGAAGACGGCTCCGTCAGCAAGCTGGCCAAGCGCCATGGCTCCACCAGCTTCCAGGGGTTGGTGGACGACGGGTACCTCCCGGAGGTTATCACCAACTACATTGCCCTTTTGGGCTGGGCGCCCAAGGACAACCAGGAGATCTTTAGCCTGGAAGAGCTGGTTGAGCATTTTTCCATTGATGGGATCAGCAAATCTCCGGCTGTGTTTGACTACGACAAGCTCAGCTGGTTTAACGCGGAGTATATCAAGCGCATGGAGCCCCAGGCTTTTCGGGCCCACGCCATGCCCTACTACCGGGAGGTCTTTGGAGAACAGGATAAGCCCTGGCAGGTGCTGGACGGCATTTTGCAGGCCCGGCTTACCAGGTTCCAGGAGATCCCGGGGTTATTGGGCTTTTTCCGGGAGCTGCCGGATTACCCCAAGGAATTTTTCGTCAATAAGAAGTCCAAGACAAACCTGGAAAATTCCCCGGCTATGCTGGCCGCCGCCATTGAGGCGCTGGAAGCCCTGCCGGAATGGCGGCTGGCCCCCATTCATGACGGCTTGATGGAGCTGGCCCAAAAGCTGGAAGTAAAAAACGGGACCCTGCTGTGGCCTGTGCGCATTGCCGCCGCCGGAACTATGGTTACCCCTGGCGGGGCCATGGAAATCCTCGCCCTGCTGGGCCGGGAGGAATCTCTCCGCCGGCTGCGGCTGGGTCTGGATAAACTCGCGTAAACTTTGGCAATGGCGCTGTGTAGGAAATAGACGAAGAGGGAAGACTATGAAAGATAGAGAAAAACGGCGCTGGCCGCCCTTTTACGAGAGCTTGGGGTTACGACAATGCGCGGAGCATTCATGATGAGATAACTCCAAACTCTATGAAATGAGGAATTGTAATGAGCAATGAAATAAACTATAATGAAATACCTTCTACGAATTTTATCGACGACTTTATAAAGGAAGACATGGCCCCGGGCGGGCGCACCCAGGGGATGCAGGTCCACACCCGGTTTCCCCCCGAGCCCAACGGGTATCTGCATATTGGCCATGCGAAAGCGATTTATGTAAGCTTTTCCGCGGCGGAACGCTTCGGCGGCGTCTGCAACCTGCGCATGGACGACACAAACCCCGTCAAAGAGGACGAGGAGTTTGTCAACGGAATGAAGGACGACATCCATTGGCTGGGGTACGATTGGGGCGACCGGTTTTACCATGCCTCCGACTACTTTGAGGACATGTACCGGGGCGCGGAGGAGCTGATTGAAAAAGGTTTGGCCTATGTCTGCGAGCTCTCTCAGGAGCAGATGAAGGAGATGCGGGGGGACCTGACCACGCCTGCGCAGAGCCCCTACCGGGACCGGCCCAAGGAAGAGAGCCTGGATTTATTCCGCCGGATGCGGGCCGGGGAGTTCGAGGATGGCCGCATGACCCTGCGGGCTAAAATTGATTTGGCTTCCGGCAATTTTAACATGCGGGACCCGGTCCTCTACCGGATCAACCGAAAGACCCACCACCGCACCGGCGACAAGTGGTGTATCTACCCTATGTACGACTATGCCCATCCCTTTGAGGACGCCATGGAGCATATTACGCACTCCCTGTGTTCCCTGGAGTTTGAGGACCACCGGCCCTTCTACGACTGGGTGATCGAAAATGTAACGCTGCCCTCTAAGCCCCGGCAGATCGAGTTTGCGAGACTGGGGATTAACTATACCGTTATGAGCAAGCGCAAGCTGCGGGCCCTGGTGGAGGGCGGCTATGTGGACGGCTGGGACGACCCCCGCATGCCTACCCTGTGCGGCCTGCGCCGCCGGGGATACACCCCCCGGGCCATTCGAAATTTCTCCGAGCGCAACGGCGTGTCCAAGGCGGCTTCCACAGTAGAGTACGGCTTTTTGGAATATTGCCTGCGGGAGGATTTGAACGAGACGGCCCGCCGGGTTATGGCGGTGCTGCGCCCGGTGAAGCTGGTAATTACCAATTACCCCGCTGGTAAGTCCGAGACCTTTACAGTGGAAAACAACCCCAACCGCCCCCAGGACGGCCAGCGGGAGGTCAGCTTCTCCCGGGAGCTGTGGGTGGAAGCGGAGGACTTCCTGCCGGAGGCTGCGCCTAAGTTCAAGCGCCTGTACCCCGGCGGACCGGAATGCCGTCTGAAAGGAGCTTATATCATTAAATGCGTGGGCTACGAGACGGATGAAAACGGCAATGTGACGGAAATTGCCGCGGAGTATGATCCCGACAGCCAGGGGGGCGACCCTGCCGACGGCCGGAAAATTAAAGGCGCCACCCTGCACTGGGTAGACGCGAATACCGCTATAGACGCCCAGGTGCGTATTTACGACAATCTTTTCAGCGCGGAAAATCCGGAGGAAGGAGATTTCTTGGAGCATCTCAACCCGAATTCCCTACAGGTGCTGGAGGGCTGCAAGGCGGAGGCTTCCCTGGCGGCCGCTAAACCGGGGGCGAGCTATCAGTTTATGCGCCAGGGCTATTTCTGCGTGGACAGCAAGGACAGCCAGCCTGGCAGCTTGGTATTTAACCGGTCTGTAAAGCTCAAAGACAGTTTCAAACCCAACAAGTAAAAAGCATAAGCGTGCCCTCGTGTTGACCATACACGGGGGCCTTTTTGCGGGAGCTGTGAAGGGAAACCCTTTGCATATAAATAGAATTTGAGCCGTAAAGCAGCGGACGGCGGCGTCCTGGCGGAAAAGTTTTGTCCGGCAAGGTTGACATTCTAGTTGGAAGTGCCTGAAAAGAATCTATTTTTGTGGTGGATTTGACTTGCGAAATGATTGAAAGTCTGGTATAATGAGCATGCGTATAGAAAATTTTTCCAGGGATTCATGGTAAAAGATGGGTAAGGGAGAGGATAGACTATGAGAGAAAAGAGAACGGCCTCTGCCGGTTCTGACGTGGGAAAACGCCGTGGGATGGGCGTCACCGGCAAGCTGGCCACCGCGGTGGCCGGCAGCGTTATTCTGGCGGTGGGCGTGCTTTTGGCGGTGGTCTACGTGCAGATGTCCCATACGCTGCTGGAAAAGAGCGAGGCTCTTTTAGAGGCCACTACGGGCAGGATCCTGCAAGAAACCAAAGCATGGATGAATAAGACCCTGTCTATGCTGGAGGCACAGCGGGATATAGTCAGCTATGAGGACATGGATATCCCTCAGATGGAGGAATATATCAAGCATACGGCGGGACAGAATGAGGCGTACCCCGCCGGACTCTATATTGCTCTGACAGACGGTTCCCTGTATCACGCCTCCTTTGTGCCCGGGCCGGATTTCGACGCGCTGTCAAAAAGCTGGTATCAGAATGGACTCCATTCTGAGGAATTTATTTTAGGAGACGTGTATTTTGACGAGGACAGCCAATCTTACGTAGTGGGCGCTTCCGGCGTGCTGCGCTCCAAAGACGGGGAAGTGCGGGGCGTAGCCGCGGCGGACGTGTATCTGGACTCCATCTCCCAGATTGTCAGCCAGGCACAAATTGAGGACACCGGCGGAGTCTTCCTGGTGGATACCCGAACGGACACCATCATCGGAGACCGGGACGAGACGGTGGTCGGCCAGAAGCTCAGCGAGACCGGCGGCATGTATGCGTATGCCAGCGGAGAGATCCAGGGGGGAAAGACAGGACTATCCCTCTTTGAAGATACATATATTCAGGTGGAAAAGGTTCCGGGCAGCGATTGGGTAGCGGTGGCGTATGTCTCCCGGACAGAGGTGCTGGAGGAGCTCAGCCGGCTGACGGCAAGTATGATAGCCCTGGCGCTGCTGGCGGTAGCTGCCCTGATTCTCCTGGTGCTCATCCAGGTGCGGCGGATTATCGGCAGGCCGGTGCGGGAGCTAAGCCAGGCGGCTACAAAAATCGCGGAGGGCGAGCTGGAGCAGACCATCCATTTCCATTCCGGCGACGAGCTGGGGGTGCTGGCGCAGGACTTTAACCAAGTGACTCTCCGGCTGCGGGACTATGTGAAATACATCAACGAGATCGCGCGGAAGCTCCGGGAAATTGCCTCGGGAAATCTGGCGTTTACCTTGGAAAATCAGTACACCGGCGAGTTTGCCAAAATCAAAGATTCACTGGACGAAATTTCCCGCTCTCTCAATGGCGCCATGGGCCAGCTAAACGCCGCTTCCAAGGACGTAGCCGCTGGGGCGGAGCAGGTTTCCAGCGGGGCTATGAGCCTTTCCCAGGGCTCTACGGAGCAGGCCGCCGAGGTGGAGGCGTTGGCCGGGCACATCAGCGTGGTGTCCAGCAGCGTCCGGAAGATTGACCAGGGGGCCCAGGAGGCCAACGGGATTTCCCAGGAAGTAAAGGCCGGGCTGCTGGAAAGCAATGAAAAGATGCAGAATCTCACCCAGGTGATCCGGCGGATCAGCGACAAGTCCAATGAGATTCATCAGATTGTTAAGACCATTGAAGACATCGCGTTTCAGACCAACATTCTGGCGCTCAACGCCGCTGTAGAGGCGGCCCGGGCCGGCGAGGCCGGGAAGGGGTTTGCCGTGGTGGCCGACGAGGTGCGGGCCCTGGCCAGTAAATCCTCCGTGGCGGCCCAGAAAACCACCGTGCTGCTGAGCCAGACGGTGGACTCAATGGAGGAGGGCGTGCGCGCGGCCAACGACACGGCGGAGTCCCTGCTGGAGGTTGCCGGCCATGCGGACGACATGAGCAAGCTGGTTAACGGCATTGCGGAGTATACCCGGGAGCAGGCGATAAACGCCGAAGAGATTACCCACGGTATCGAGCAGATTTCCACCGTGGTCCAGACCAACGTAGCCACAGCGGAGGCCAGCGCCGCAGCCAGCGAGGAACTGTCCGGCCAAGCCGCCACGCTGAAAGAGCTGGTTTCCAGGTTCCGGCTGAAAGATCTGTAAGAAATGGAAAGCAAAGCATGAGGCAGCCGCCGTTTCCCAAGGAAGCGGCGGCCTTTCTGCGGGCTCGGATAGGGCTTTTATGCGGTCTGCCCTACCGGCAGGAGGGCTTATTTCGCAATGGGCACGTCCCAGCCAGGGAAGAGGTCCTCGAAGCGGGGCTCAATGGTGAATGTCTTTTGTCCTTCATCATTGACGCCATGGGTTATTCCTACGCCGTCATATGTCCAGGAATAACTGTAGATGACTTGGTTGCGCGCCTTGAGGATTTTTTCCTTTGTAGCTGGATCGGCTTTAGCAATGTCCATACAGGCGGTTTTCATTACAGCGGCGGGGATCTTTCTGCCGGGTTCAATAACAGCGGGTATTTCTGTGTGGCCCTTAAGTTGAAATTCGGCCC
>CANONE010000060.1 GCA_947567585.1 uncultured Clostridia bacterium
CTTCTTCCAACGCACGCTTCGCGTATATTATACCACGAAAGCCCCATCATTTTATTAACAAGCTTTTAATATTTCCTTCCTCCAAGGACTTTTTCTACGAAAAAAGCGGGCGCTCCTGAGAAACGAGCGAAATCTTCCCCTTGTCGATCCAATGAATCCGCCCTGTATGGGAAGCTTCGCCTTTTGTCACAAAAATAGCGCTGTTATCCTCCATGGCGCAAATGGGCAGCTCCATGGAAATGTCCAATAAGCTTGAGAGCACCCGCTGGTCTTCCGGGTCAAAATGCGGCTTCACCGTAATATCTGCCAAACCCAGGCCGTCATACAGCGCTGGGGATTCCTTGGTGTCCAGAGAACGCTTGGCCATATTGATGGCCCCGGCGCTGACGCCCAATACAGCTGCGGCGGATTCGCGAATAACCGCATCCAGCCCCATGCCGCGTATCAGCCGCCATTGCAGCCCCGGATGACCGCCCATAAGAAACAGGCAGGACGCCTCCCTTATCAGCCCCGCGGCCTCGGAAGCCTCTGTCCGGCTGTCCACTACATGGCGCTGTGCAAAAGACAGGCCATATTCCAGGAACATTTGGTACATACCGGCTGCATCGCTGTCATTTCTTCCACGGTCCTCCGGCCAGGCGCTTACGAAAACAAGGCTGTCCCGGCGGGCCAGCTCTCCGCCCAGCCGCTCTGCCACTTGCGGCGGAAAGCGCCGGTCCGGAAAGCCGCTGAAAAAGCCTAACAGACGGCGTTCCATATTTAATAAACCTCCTTTACGGTTCCCTTCTCTTCTTATCCGTCCCCTGCTCTTCCCCCCGTAAAATCCGCAGAAAAATCTGGAAATACTTTACCGCCGCATAGGCCATCATCACGCCAGTAACGCCCAGCAGGCCGTAGGCCCAGAGGTTGAAGGTATCCTGCTTCATCAGCCCCATGGCGTCCATGGTCACAATGGCCGCCACCGACACATAGAACATCACCGTGGCCACCTTGCCATACCATTTGGCGGCGCAGGGGCGCTTGTGCTTTTTCAGCAGCACCGCCCCGCAGCACAGCATCAGGAGCTCTTTTAAGATGAACAGCAGCAGAAAAGGCCGGATTGCCGGGAAACGAATGGCGACGCACAGCGCCACCACTCCCTGGGTCAGCTTGTCGGCAACGGGGTCCAGCATTTTCCCCAGCTCCGTAATTTGATTGAACCGGCGGGCGACAAAGCCGTCCAGCATGTCGGTAAGGCCGGAAACCAGCAAAAGCGTAATGGCCGCCATAAGATGGCCCTTTAAATAAGCTGTGGCGAAAAAGGGCACAATCACAATCCGCAGCGCCGACATGGCGTTGGGAACGGTCCATATATTTTGAGTGGGGCGATTCTCCTGGGGCATGGGTTTTTCCTTTCCTTTTTGCATCTTCATTTCTGCCGGTGTACCGGCTTTCCCGGCCCCGCTCATCCAAAAAGCCCTCCCAGAGGGTTCATGTTTACAAACAGCCCCGCGATCACAGACTGCTCCAGGGCGCTGTCCACCTGGCTGCTGGTAGCCGGGTCCAGCATGGGGGTGAATACCAATACGGCCGCGATAACGATCCAGACGGTGAACACAGCCAACAGGAACCCAAACACGCCGCCTAAAAGGCCGTCCAGCTGGCTGATAACCGGCAGGCGCAGCATATGCCCCACCATGGAGGCCAGCAGCCGCACCAAAGTCATCAAGAGGCAAAAGAGCACGATGACGCAGAGCACCTTCAGAAAGCTGACGAATACAGGGGCCAGATAGTCGGTCATCATGGCGGCCGCCTGACTGGACTGGGCCGTAATTCCACCGCTGATGGACTCCGCCGTGACGCCCGCGCTCTCCAAGGCCCGCAGCAAAAATTCCGGCAGCGAGTCCAGCACCTGTTGGGCCGCGGATTGAGAGGCGCTCCCGCCCAGCGCTAAAATGGAGGTGTTGATTTTTTGGGTTAAGGCTTCCCGGAACAGGGCGTCAAACAGCCACTGAGCCAGCGCCCCGCCTAAAACGGAGGAAAGCACCGCCGCAATCACCGAACCTAAAAAATGCACTACGGACCGTATGAATCCCCGGTGTATCCCGATAAAGACGCACAGAAGACAAACGCCTAAAATAATCCCGTCCAAAACATAGCCCACATGAATCCCGCCTTCTCACATAATCTCATCTTGGCTATTGTATCACATTTTTCCCCAGCCCACAAGAGCTATCCCCTTACAGTTCTCTTTCGAAAAAACAAAGGCCACGGGACGCTGCCCCGCGGCTTTCACGCTTCTTTCCGGCTCCATGCCGGCGGAGTCCAGGGCTTACAAGGCGGGGACTGTCTATCCCACCTCCACCACGCGCACTTCGCTGACGCCCAATATATAGGCTTTTCGTTCGCTGCTTAAGGCCAGGTTTTTGGCGTCCGCGCCGGCGTCCGCCCGGCCCAGCTCCGCGCCGGTGTAGTAGTCCAGGAACACCGCCTCGCCGCCAGCCAGCAAACCCGCCGTGCCGCCGGACACGGAAATGGCCTCGATACGCTTGTCCATCTCGACTTTCAAAGGGTTGGTTTCCCCCAGAGCCTCCCCACCGTTTACCACCATCAGGCTGCTGGGGCCGGCATGTTCATAGGCGGAAATGGAGAGGAAGGCCCGCCCCGCGTCCAGCTGGAACGCCGTAAGCTGGCGGCCCTGGTAGTCGTATTCCGAAAACTGTAGCTCGGACGCCTTGCCGGTTACCAGCGCCGCGTCCCCCACGCCGTAAATGACGCCGTTCTCGCCCCAATAGGCGTCCAGCAGCATGTTCCCCCGGGTTTCATACTGGGCCAGGGGCTCTGTCTGCATAAAGTCGAACACCATCAGCTTGGAAACCATTTCCCCCTTGTCGCTGCGCACGGTGCAGACCACGCCCTGAGATCCGTCCTGGTTGAGCGCGGCGGCGGTTATGTAATCGTCGGCAAAGGGGTATTCATACTGCAAGCTGCCGTTTTTTAAGTAAACCTCCAACCGGGAGGCGCCATAGCTGCCGGAAAGCCCTAAAGCGAACTTGCCGTTGGGCGCCGCGCAGCCGCAGATAATGTCCTCCTGCGCCACGCCGGAAACAGAAACCTCCATGCCGGAGAGCACTGTATAGCCCGTGCTGCCGGAGTTGTACATCAGGAACTGTCCCCCGGCGGATTTCAGCACCGGCTGGTTTAAATTATGCCGCAGAGACAGCGCCTCCTTCCCCTCGGCATTGACCATGGAAAGAGCCGTATTACTCAGCAGAACGGCGGAGCCGCTATATTCCATAAAATTCCTGCTAAGCACATTGGAGCCCGTAATAGGCGCCGGGAAACCGTCGCCGCTTTCCTCTCCCAACACCTGGAGCTTGGCCCAGGCGGTGAGATTTTCCCAAGAAAGGTATTCCCGGTTGATCCACAGCCCTAAAGCGATAATCACCGCTACCAGCACAAGGGAAATGGTATAAACGGCCTTGGGAATCACCCAGCGCCGCCGGAGCTTCTCCGCCTCCGGGCTTTCCCCCGGGGGGCTCTGTTCCTCCCCCCGCTCCTCTTCCTCCTCATATTCGTATTCCGCGCGGGCCTCTTTCCAGTCCCTCCCATGCTGGGGCTGATAATCCCTTAACTGAATGACCTTGGTTTCCTGTTCCCTGTCATGCTTGCCCATCCGCCAAAAGCACCTCCAAAAGTCAAAGTATCCGGATGTACGCTCTGCGTACATTATACCATAAATCTGATGGGAGTTTTCCGGTGCTTTCGCAAAGCGAAAGACGGCCGCTTCGCGGACGAGGGAAACTCCGGATGTACGCTCTGCGTACATTATACCACAAGCTTCCCCACATGTCTACCAGCCCGCCGGCCTTATGCACCAGGCGCGCGCCAGGCGCATAAGCTGAAATAACCGAAAAGGAAATCCGGCCTTCAGGGCCTGTATTCATAGGCGCTGAAGGCCAGCAGGAAAGGTGGGAGCCAGTTGGCGGGTTATCTGGCTACCGGGATTGATATCTCGGAGTTCAATGGAAACGTGGACATTGCCGCGCTAAAAGGAAAGGCCGACTTTGTTATCATCCGCTGCGGCTATGGCGGGGATTATGAAAACCAGGACGACAGCGAATATTGGGCCAATGTAAGAAAATGCCAGGCGGCGGGGATGCCCTTTGGGGTGTACCTCTACTCCTATGCCCGGAACTTAAATATGGCTCTAAGCGAGGCCCGGCACACCCTGCGGCTGGTCCGGGGGCTGCGCCCCCTATATGGGGTGTGGTACGACGTGGAAGACAGCACGCTGCCTACGGGGGAAGCGCTGATAGACAACTGTCTGGCTTATTGGAAAGCCATAGAGGAGGGCGGCTACTACTGCGGACTATACGCCTCTCTTTACTGGATGGAAAACCGCCTAAACAGCCCCAGGCTAAAGGGCGTCGACCGCTGGGTAGCCCAGTGGAACTCCCAGCTGGACTACCCAGGGGCGGGAATCTGGCAGTACACGGACAGAGGCGTGATTAATGGGAAAACTTTTGATATGAACCGGGCTTTCAGGGATTACCCGGCCATAATAAGCAAGGGGGATTGGACAGATATGACGGCAGATGAGGTGAAGCGTCTGGCCCGGCAGGAGGCCCAGGCGGTGTACGACAAAAATGAGAGCAAATATAAAACCATCGGCGACGTGCCCCAGTGGGCCAGGGAGGCCGTGAAGGACGTGTACGAAAGGCTCAACCTGCTGGGCCCCCAAAACAATTCCCGCCTGGACGCCAGCGCCACCTATGTGAGGTCCCTCTATGTTGTGTCCAAGGTATTGGAATTGCTGGACGAAAAACAAGCCAAAGAGTAACTCAGCCCGCCGCCAGCCCCAGGCCATAAAGGCGGCGGTATGGACCCGGCAATAAGCGCGGCGGCGGAAGTTTTAGGCCGAAGCCCTTAAGGTCTTAAAAACCCTCTACCATTTTGCGGAAAAGCATGATATAATAGCTTTTACTAGGAGGGGCTCGCCGCCCTGGGCCAAGGGACATGCCTTGGTCCTTTCAACCTATATTACTGCGCAAAGAATGCCGGAAACGGCTTTAGGAGGATAGGAAATGTGTGGATTTGTTGGTTTTGCAGGAGACCCGAACGAAGGGGCGCTGCACTCTATGGCGGACGCCATCGCTCACCGGGGGCCCGACGACGCGGATTACTATATGGACGAGAACGTCTCCCTGGGCTTCCGGCGGCTGTCTATTATTGATTTGGAGGGCGGGCGCCAGCCGATCCTCAATGAGGACGGCACAAAGGTGCTGGTTTTTAACGGTGAAATTTACAATTACCGGGATATAAGAGAGGACCTTCTAAAGGCGGGACACGTCTTTAAAACCGCCGCCGACAGCGAGGTAGCGCTCCACGGCTATGAGGAGTATGGGCCGGACTTGCTAAACCGGCTGCGGGGCATGTTCGCCTTTGTAATCTGGGATAAGAAAAAGAAGGAGCTCTTTGGGGTCCGGGACTTCTTTGGCATTAAGCCCCTCTACTATGCGAAGATGGGAGATACCTTTTTCTTTGGTTCAGAGATCAAGAGCTTTCTCCGCCATCCAGATTTCCACAAGGAGCTGAACCCCCGGGCCTTGGAAAGCTATCTGAGCTTTCAGTACTCCCCGGGGCCGGAGACTTTCTTTCAGGACGTTTACAAGCTGCCCCCGGCCCACTACTTCCTCTACCGGAACGGAAAACTGGATCTGACCCGGTACTGGCTGCCGGAATTCCACCCGGACGAAAGCAAGAGCCTGGACCAGTGGGTGGACGCCATTGAAAAGGTGTTCGACAACAGCGTGGAGGCGCACAAGGTCAGCGACGTGGAGGTGGGGTGTTTTCTGTCATCCGGGGTGGATTCCAGCTATGTGGCCTGCTCGGCCAACGTGGACAAGACCTTTACCGTAGGCTTTGACAACGGGGAAAAGTATAACGAGATCAGCTATGCCAAGGGCCTTTCGGAGCTGATCCCTGTAAAAAATATCAGCAAAGTGATCACCCCGGAGGAATTTTGGGGGACCTTCCCGAAGATCCAGTACCACATGGACGAGCCCCTGGCGGACCCTTCCGCCGTGGCCCTGTACTTTGTGTGCAACATCGCCAGCCAGCACCTGAAGGTGGTGCTCTCCGGCGAGGGGGCGGACGAGATTTTCGGCGGGTACAACATCTATAAGGAGCCCCTGGAGTGCGCCTGGTATGACAGGATCCCCTTTCCCATCCGCCGGCTCATCGGCAAAGCGGCCGGACTGCTGCCCGCCCATCGGGGGCTGAACTTCCTGGTCCGCCGGGGAAAGCGGCTGGAAGAGCGGTTTATCGGCAACGCCTATATGTTTACCGAAAAACAGCGCCGGGAAATCCTCAAGCATCCGGTAAACGCCCCGGCTCCGCAAGCGCTGGTAAAGCCCTATTACGACATGGTCAAGGACCGCGACCCCGTAACCAAAATGCAGTTTGTGGACCTTAACATGTGGATGGTAGGCGACATTCTTTTGAAAGCCGATAAAATGAGCATGGCCAATTCCCTGGAACTGCGGGTGCCCTTTTTAGACAAGGAAGTCATGGCGCTGGCCGGGGGCATTCCCCAGCGGTTCCGGGTGAATAAGGAGAATACGAAGTTCGCCATGCGCAAGGCCGCCCTGCGCCGGATGCCGGAAAAGTGGGCGGACAAAAAAAAGCTGGGCTTCCCGGTGCCCACCCGGGTGTGGCTCCGGCAGGAGGAATACTACCAGAAGGTGAAGGAAGCCTTTACCGGGGAGACGGCGGAAAAATTTTTCCACACGGACAAGCTGGTAAAGCTTTTGGACGACCACCGGGCGGGCAAGGCGGACAACAGCCGCCGGGTGTGGACGGTCTACGCCTTTTTGGTGTGGTATCACGCATATTTTGTATAAGGAAGGCAGGAAAAACCATTGAACGCGGAAATCATTTCAGTTGGCACGGAATTGCTTTTAGGGCAGGTGGTGAACACCGACGCCGCCATTGTGGCCCGGGCCCTGTCGGAGCTGGGCATTAATCTGCTGTACTCCTCTGTAGTGGGGGACAACCCGGAACGTTTGCGAAACGCTGTGGAAACGGCTATCGGCCGCAGCGATCTGCTGATTATGACCGGGGGCCTGGGCCCCACCGCCGACGACCTGACCAAGGAGACCACCGCCGCCGCGGCCGGGAAAAAGCTTACGCTGCACCAGCCCAGCCTGGAGCGGATACAAAACTATTTTAACGAGAAAAAGGTCAGCGAGAACCAAGAAAAGCAGGCTTGGCTGCCAGAGGGCTGCACGGTCCTGCAAAACGACAACGGCACCGCCCCCGGCTGCGCTTTCCAGAGCGAAAACGGCTGCGCCGTCATCATGCTGCCCGGCCCCCCCTCCGAGCTGGAGCCCATGCTGCGCAACTATGCCGTACCTTATTTAAAACAGGGACAGGCGTTCACCATTGTCTCCCACAATGTGCATATATACGGCCGGGGCGAGGCCCCGGTGGCCCAGATGATGGACGACCTGATGGACGGCGAAAATCCCACCCTGGCCCCTTACGCCAAGGAGGGGGAGTGCTATCTGCGGGTCACCGCCAAGGCCCACAATCACGAGGAAGCGGACCAAATGTGCCAGCCCTTGATCGACGAGATCAAAAAGCGGCTGGGGGGCTTTGTCTACAGCGTAGATGTGGAAAGCCTGGAGGAGCTGGTGGTAGCAGAGCTGGCCCGGCAGGGGAAGACCCTGGCTACCGCCGAATCCTGTACCGGCGGGCTGCTCTCCAAGCGGCTGACGGACGTTTCCGGCTCCTCGGAGGTATTCCATATGGGGGTGGTCACTTATTCCAACGAGGCCAAGGAACAGCTTCTAGGCGTACCTCATGAGGTATTGGAGGCCCACGGCGCCGTAAGCCCGGAGACAGCCCGGGCCATGGCCCAGGGGATCGTCAAGGCCAGCAGCGGCAGCTTGGGGGTCGGCATTACCGGCATCGCGGGACCCGGCGGCGGCACGGCGGAAAAGCCTGTGGGGCTCATCTACATTGCCCTGAGCGACGGAAAGGAAACCTGGGTGGCCAAGCGCGCGCCCATTGGCCGGACCAAAAGCCGGGAATGGCACCGCCACTGCGCCGCCTCTCAGGCGCTGGACATGGTGCGGCGGTACCTGGCCGGACTGCCAGTCATAGAGGATCACCGGTATGAGGGCGACAGAACCTGCCGCCCATGAAAGCGCGGCGGTAGGGCGCTTCGCCCCCAGCCCCAGCGGCAGGATGCACCTGGGGAATCTCTTTTGCTGCCTGCTGGCATGGCTCTCGGCCCGGCAGGCGGGCGGAAAGATCATCCTGCGGCAGGAAGACCTGGACCCCCAGCGCACCAGCCGCGCCTACGGAGAGCAGCTGATGCGGGACCTGCTCTTTTTAGGGCTGGACTGGGACCAGGGGCCTTACTGGCAGTCGGAAAGAGGGGCATACTACCAGGCGTGCTTAGATAAGCTGGAATCTCAAGGGTTGGTGTATCCTTGCTTTTGTTCCCGGGGAGATCTCCACGCGGCCAACGCCCCTCATACCGCCGACGGGGACGTTATCTACTCCGGTAAGTGCCGGGGCCTGAGCTCCCGGGAGGTTGGCGAGCGCCAAAAGCGGCGCCCACCGGCGCTGCGGCTACGGGCAAAGGGCCGGTGGGGCTTTACAGACCGGCATTACGGCCCCTTTTGGCAGGATCTGCCGGCGGACTGCGGCGACTTTATCCTCCGGCGGTCGGACGGGGTTTTTGCCTATCAGCTGGCTGTAGTAGCCGATGACGGAGCCATGGGGGTAACGCAGGTAGTCCGAGGCCGGGATCTTCTGAGTTCCACGCCCCGGCAGCTGTACCTATACCGGCTGCTAGGGCTGGCCCCGCCGGCATACGCCCATGTGCCGCTGCTGCTGGCAAAAGACGGACGCAGGCTTTCCAAGCGGGAGCGGGACCTGGGTCTGGACGCTTTGCGGGCGCGGTTCACGGCGGAAGAAATCATAGGGAAGCTGGCTTTCCTGGCTGGATTGATCCCCCGGCCGGAAGCGGTAAAAGCCAATGAGCTTATCGGCATATTTTCTTGGGACAAGACGCCTATAGACGATGTTTTGCTGCCAGAGGGCCTATTCGAAAAATGAAATGCCAGGAAGGACTTCGCGCGGGGTGCAAGAAAGCCGCCCCGCGGAAACGGACGGATTGCAAAATAAATAAAGAAAGCACCTGCTGCCAAGAGCGCGCAACGGCCTCTTAGCGGCAGGTGTTTTTTGATTTTACTTTAATCTGTCCGGCTGCCGGCGCAGTCCCCAACGCTCCATATAGGAAGACAAAGTCCGCAGCGCCACCTTTTTGTGGTATTTCTTTTCAATATATTCCGCCGTCTTGCCCAAAGTCCACAAGCTCCCCTCCAGCCCCAGTTCCCCAGGAACCCGTGTGACCAGCGCCGCCCGGATGGCCTCCTGCTCCTCCTGGCTGAGGATCATCCTGCGCCCTGGCTTGCTCCTGTAGGGCTTAGCCTCAAAAGCGGCCTCACCCTCCCTTTGATAGGCCGACCATATCTCGCTGATGCGGTTTTGCCGCACCCCTACCAGTTCCTCAATCTCCTTGCCGGGCTTTCCCAGCTTCTTCAGACGCACAATCTGGCGGCGGATTTGCCAGAGCCCCTCTTTGGAAATTTTCCGCAAATCAATATACTCTATATTTTTAGATACCATATGTAAGCCCTCCCGACTCCGCTATCAAAAAAGCCCCATTAATGGGATGGAAAAGCGCTCAAAAATGTATACTTTTTCACAAGCTGCTTTTGGAAGGATTTTTTTTGAAATCCTCTTAATTTCTGCTCCGAAATGCCGATTATCATGGTGTAAACGGAAACAAGGACCAATTGCAAGAAGCTATACATTTTTGTAACTGGCGGTTTTCCGTTTCCCGGCAAGGAGGGAGCCTGTTGCTGTCGTTGCGCTTGAAGTCAGGAGAATATCTGACCATCGGCGAAGAGATTGCCGTACAGATTTTCCGGCAGACCGGCGATTCCTTTGAGGTGGCGGTGAAAGCCCCCAGAGAAATACCCGTGCTGCGGGGAGAGGTGTTTGAGCGCAATTCCCAGCGGCCGGAGGGCCTGCGGGATTCGCGGAAAAGGAGCCCCTCTCAACTACAATCCTCCGCCAAAAGGCTGACGGTTTTAGCCCGGCGGGAGGAACTGCGGGAAAGGCAGCTGGACGCCGCGAAGAAAATGGCGGCAATTTTAGACCGAATGCAGGCCGGGGCCTCCCAACCAGAGGATATTGAAAAAATGCGGGCGCTTTTGGAGCAGCTGAGAGAGGGGCTGGAGTAAAGTGGAAATAGTTTCCTGCGAGATCCGGCTTTATCCAAAGGCCGCTCAGGCGGAACAGATTGAGAAAACTTTCGCGTGCTGCGGGGACCTTTGGAACCGCATGATTGCCGACGAAGCTAAACTGCAAGCGGAGATGGGGCGGCATTTCATCCCTACTCCGGCCAAATATAAACGGGAATGGACCCAGCTGAAGGAAGTGGACAGTTTGGCGCTGGCTACCGTCCATCAAAAGCTGGAGAAAGCCTTTCAAGAGCACAGTTTCAATCCGCACGATCATCCAAAGCCGGAACGGCTGGAATGTGTTTCCAGCTATACCACCTACTGCCAGCAGACAAAATACGGTCCCACCGTCCGCTTTGAGGGCGCGGGGCTCCGGCTCCCGAAAATTGGGTTGGTAAAAACCGCCGCGCACCGGGAATTGCCGGAGGAAGCGGTGATTAAGTCTGTCTGCGTGGCAAAGGATGAGAATGGGTATTCCTGCACGCTGGTTTACACGGCGTCTGCCGCGCTGGAAAAACAGCCGGCATAACATTTGCTTTCATCCGGTCCGCGGCCGGTTGAAATAATAGAAGTCCGTCCGCGCCTTAAACCCTATGCACGCTCGGCCGGCGTGTTAGGGCGGCGCAAAATCTCAGAGTCCCGGCGAGGAACGCCGGAGACGAAGCTTACGCAAAATCATACAAAGGAGAAAAGAATATGCGTATTCAACACAATGTCATGGCGATGAACGCCTACCGGAACTACAACAACAACACCAGCAAGCTCTCTGGCAACCTGGAGAAGCTGTCTTCTGGCTATAAGATCAACCGCGCCGGCGACGACGCCGCTGGTCTGGCCATCTCCGAAAAGATGCGCGCCCAGATCACTGGCCTGGATGCCGCTAAGAAGAACGCCAAGGACGCCAACGGCCTGATCAAGACCGCTGAGGGCGCTCTGCAGGAAGTTCAGGATATGCTCAACCGCATGGTCTATCTGGCCGAGCAGTCCGCCAACGGCACTTATGACAACAATATCGACCGTAGAGCTCTGCAGGACGAAGTTGACTCTCTGACCGCTGAAATCAACCGTATCGGCCAGACCGCCAACTTCAACGGCAAGAAACTGCTCAACGGCGAGATGGGCGGCGTGCGTCCGGACGCTATAAGCGGTCAGCAATCCGTTATGAAGTTCCAGATCGGCGACAGCTCCAACAAGGCTGACCGGATTAGCATGTCTGAAGCGCTTGGCACGACCTATACGAAGTTCGACCTGACGCAGTTCATTAAGACCGCGAACAGCTCTGCTGTCGGTGGCGATGCTGCCATGTACGGCGCCGTTTACTCTATCGATATTACCAACGCGACCGCTGCTCTTGACGCAGTTGCCTATCTCCGCGGCGGCACCAAGGGCGATGGCTCTACCTATATCGCTGCCACTGCTGGTTTGATCAACATGGTCTCCTCCTTCCGCGGCAAGCTGGGCGCTGTGTCCAACCGTTTGGACCACACCGTCAACAACCTGTCCGTCATGCAGGAGAACATCCAGGACGCCGAGAGCACCATCCGCGACACCGACGTGGCCGACGAGATGATGAAGTACACCAAGAACAACATTCTGATCCAGTCCGCTCAGGCTATGCTGGCTCAGGCCAATGCTGTTCCTCAGGGCGTGCTGCAGCTGCTCCAGTAATTGCTGCTTGTAATTCCGGCTATTTTTCAGATATTCTTTTAGAACCTGTACCGATAGGATTTGTGGCCAGGTTTTCCAGCAAATTTTGTCGGTGGCAAGGCGCAAAGCCGGAGGAAATCTTGCGGTTTTCAAGGTTTTGCAACGCAGCCAACGGCACAGATTTGCCGAAAAGATGGGTGTTAACTCCTATTGGGTGCAGGTTCTTAGTTCGCTATTCTACAGTAGAATCTAGCAAACGAAGTTGGGGCGGGCGTGGGCCCGTCCCAATTTATCGTTTAGGAAGGAACCGCGCATGGAAACTATTGCTATGGCCAGACGGCTGGCTGAGTTGGGTCAGACGGAGAAAGCCTGCGAAGGATTCGAACTGGCGCTTCGGACCCAAGAAAATTTGCGCCCCTCGGACAAAATGGAGGCTGGGCTTTTCATTTTGCAGTTCGGCGGGGACTATAAGATTGCTTACAGAGCCTTTTTGGAGCTGTACCACCAAGGCGAATACCAAACAGAGACCGCCGCCATTATGACGGAAGCTTTTTACGCGCCCAACGAAAAGCTGCTGCGTTCCCACTATGAAAACAACTGCAGGCAGCTAAAAAAGTATAAGTACAT